>JBDUEC010000127.1:0-6533 GCA_040002655.1 Rhodoglobus sp.
AGTCGATCGCGAACGCCTTCGACACGCAGGTGTTCCCGGGCGGGCTCACCTACTCCGGGCATCCGCTCGCCATGGCCTCGATCGTCGGCTCGATCGATGCGATGGATGCGGAGGGCATCGTCGACAACGCGGCCGCGATCGGCCGTGACCACCTCGCATCCGGTCTCGCGACTCTCGCCGACGCGCACCCGATCATCGGCGACGTGCGTGGTGTCGGTGTGTTCTGGGCTCTCGACCTCGTCGAGGACAAGGCCACCCGTGAGCCGGTCTCGGCGGGCGTTGTGGGGGATGTGAAGAAGGCGCTGATGTCGCGGGGCCTGCTTCCCTTCACGGCCGACAACCGCATCCACGTGGTGCCGCCGTGCATCGTGACGCCCGACGAAGTCGCGAGGGCACTGGCGATCTACGACGAGGCGTTCACCGAGGTCGAAGCCGCACGCTGACCCCCAACTCCGGTGCCCGCGTCAGAGCGGGTAGAATTGACGATCGTGTCCACACCATCCAAGTCGCCCTACGTGCTGCAGGTCTTCGACCTCCTGCACAAGCCGGGCGAGATGCGCGAGCAGCAGCTCGACTTCGACGTGCCCGAGGGCTACGGCAACGCTGTGATCGGGGTGCGCAACGGGGCCGATATGCGAATCGACGCCCGTCTGGAGTCACTCCACGACGGAATTCTGGTCTCCGGAGACGTCTCCACGACCGCCGAAGGCGAGTGCGTGCGGTGCCTTATCGACGTCTCGATTCCCATCGAGGTCGAATTCCAGGAGCTTTTCGCGTATTCTTTCGACGAAGCTTTTGACTACACGGTTCACGACAATCAGGTCGACCTTGAACAAGTAGTCAGGGATGCGGTGGTGCTGTCACTGCCGTTCCAACCGGTCTGCCAGGCAGATTGCACCGGCCTGTGTCCCGTTTGCGGGGTGCGGCTGCTGGACAATCCCGGTCACGAGCACGAAGCTCCCGTCGATCCACGATGGGCAGCCCTTGCCGGGCTGGAAGGCCTGAGCGAAGAACCCCACGAGCTAGACACCGAAGAAAAGAGATAGCCATGGCTGTACCGAAGCGCAAAATGTCGCGGGCGAGCACCCGCATGCGCCGCGCCCAGTGGAAGGCAACCGCCCCCACGCTGGTGAAGACCATCGAGAACGGTAAGACCACGTACTCCCTTCCGCACCGCGCGAAGGTCGTCGAGGACTCCACCGGCACGCCGCTGTACATGGAGTACAAGGGCCGCAAGGTCGCCGACGTCTGAGCTTGTTGGTTCGCCCTTCGGGCGACACCGCATGAATCCTCGCGCGAGGTCGCTCAGACGGGTCGACACCGGCAGCGTTCTCCGGGTCGCTCGACAGGAGACACCGCATGAATCCTCGGACGAGGTGATCGCTTGACCGGGATCAACCCCAGTCGGGCCGATTTGTCGACCGCACTCGGCGTCGAGATCTCCCCCGAACTCTTCGAGCTCGCCCTCACTCACCGCTCCTTCGCCTACGAGAACGGCGCAGTGGCCCACAACGAACGCCTCGAGTTTCTCGGCGATTCGATTCTCGGCCAGGCCGTCACGGTGATGCTCTACACCGAGAACCCCACGCTCGATGAGGGTGAGCTGGCCAAGCGCCGCGCCAGCCTCGTCTCCAGCGTCGCGCTGGCAGAGGTGGCCCGATCGATCGGCCTCGGCGGGTACATCCGCCTGGGTCGCGGCGAGGAACTCACCGGCGGCCGCGACAAGTCCTCAATCCTCGCCGACACGGTCGAGGCCGTCATTGGGGCCTGCTACCTGGACCGGGGAGCGGATGCCGCAACAGCACTCGTGCTCCGCCTGATCCGTCCCCTGCTTGAGGATCCTGACCGTTTCGGCGCGGCGATGGACCCGAAGACGAGCCTGCAGGAACTGGCCGCCCGAGCGGGTCGCGGGTTGCCAATCTACGCGGTGAAAGACAGCGGCCCCGACCATTCCAAGCGCTTCCACGCCACGGTTCTGCTCGGCAAGGACGCCATCGCGTCCGGGGAGGGCTCCAGCAAGAAGCAGGCCGAGATGGCGGCGGCTCTCGAGGCCTGGTCCCTGCTGCAACGCCCCGCGAAGTAGAACGCGGTGCCAGAGCTCCCCGAGGTCGAGGTCGTGCGTGCCGGCCTCGAACCGGCCGTGACCGGCGCGACCGCGGCATCCGTGACTGTTTTCGACGAGCGGTCGCTGCGCAGGCATGCCGGCCCCAGCGAGGACTTCGTCGACCGGCTCACCGGCGCGACCTTCGGGGGAGCGGTGCGACGGGGCAAGTTCGCCTGGCTGCCGATCGCCGGCACCACCGGGGCCCTCGTGCTGCACCTCGGCATGAGCGGCCAGATGCTGCTGCGCGACAGGACGACGGATGACGCGCTCACCCGCATCCGCATCGAACTCGACCATCCCACCCGCGACCCCCTGCGGCTCAACTTCGTGGACCAGCGCATCTTCGGCTCGATGTCGATCGACCGGATGGTTGCGACAGCGGACGGCCATGCAGCGGGCTTCGGCAGCGACTCACCGCTGATCCCGACCCAGGTCGCCCACATCGCACGCGACCCGCTGGACCCGGCTTTCGACGACGCGCGCTTCCTCGCGAGGCTGGCCGCGAAGAACACCACCATCAAGCGTGCGCTGCTCGACCAGACCCTGGTCAGCGGCATCGGCAATATCTACGCTGACGAGTCACTCTGGGGCGCGAAGGTGCACTACGACCAGCCCACGGCAACCTTGAGTCGACCCCGCGCGAAGGCGCTACTCGCCGAGGTTCGCGCTGTGCTGAACCAGGCGTTGGCCGAGGGCGGCACGAGCTTCGACGCGCAGTACGTGAACGTGAACGGGGTCTCCGGCTACTTCGCGCACTCGCTCAAGGTCTATGGCCAGCAGGGCGAACCCTGCCCGCGCTGCGGTCGCCCTGTAGTGCGCGAGCAGTTCATGAACCGCGGCTCGCACTTCTGCGCCTTCTGCCAGCGCGTGCGCTGACCGTTCCTGGCGCGATCGGGGCCACCGCGGCCATTCCCGGGCCGGCGCGCCAGCCCCGAGTGACCGCATTGGCCCGAGTTGGGCGGCGCCAGCCGGCAGTTAGCGGAGCAACCTCGTCCGGATCGCCTCGACCTCGTGATCGCTCAGGCCGTTCGCGAGCAGGTAGGCCTCGGTGTCGGTGGCGGCGAGGAAGGCACGCAGGTGGCCCTCGGTATCTGCCGCCCAGTTCGCGAGCTCGGTGGCATCCTTCGGTCGTTCCCGCGGGCCGTCCTCGGCGAGCAGGTAGTCGTTGGTGGCGGTGACGCCGAGCAGATAGTCGGCCACGATCGCGTCGTCGGTTACCCCGACGAGTTGCAGCAACATCGCCGAGATCATGCCAGTGCGGTCGCGGCCGGCCGCGCAGTGGAACACGATTCCGCCCTCGGGCGCCAGCGCGAACTCCTGGAACAGGCTCACGAGCAGCACCGGCCACTGGGCGAGCACGGCGGGGTAGTAGATCGGGGAGTTGAGGTGCGCCGCCCAGCGCGCCATGAAGCCGCGGTCGGACTGGTCCTCGACGGGGCGGATGTGTCGTTCGACGTGGGTGGGGATCTCAAGCTCGGCGATCTCGTCTGCGTTGCGCAGGTCAATGATGGTGCCGATGCCGGCATCCGCTAACGACTGCCAGCCGTCCGCTCCCAGCCCGTCGAGCAGCGGCGCACGGAAAAATCGCCCGAACTGCGTCGTTCCGGATGCCGCGGGCAGTCCGCCGAGGTCACGTGCGTTGTGCAGGCCACCCCAGGTGACTGTACGTTCCATCGCCCCAGTCCATCATGAGTGGCCCGGCAACGTGACCGTGAACACGGCTCCGGCGCTCTCGATATTGTTCGCCGCGGCGATGGTGCCGCCCAACCTGCTGACCAGGCGCGCGGCGATCGACAGGCCGAGCCCGGTGCCCACCGGGCGGATGTCGCGGTAGCGGGCGCGCAGCACCCCGCGATCGAAGGCCACGGCCAGGTCGTCCGCGGCGAGCCCTGGACCGCCGTCCGCTACCGCGAGGCTGGCGCCGCTGGCGCCGCTCGTCAGGCGAAGGGTGACGGTCGAACCTTCGGGCGAGACGCGGAGGGCGTTCTCCACGAGTCCGTCGATGACCTGCCGAAGGCGGCGGGCGTCCGTGTTGAGGGTGGCGGGCTCGGCGGCGACGGCGAGGGTGACTCCCAGCGTCGTGGCACGACCGCGCCAGGCATCCGCTGCCTCGGTGAGGATCGTGGCCACGTCGGCCGGCGCGGCGGCGATCGTGAAGTCGTCGGCTTCGAGCCTGGCGAGCTCAAGCAGGTCGGTGACGAAGTGGTCGAGGCGCTCGGTCTCGGCGACCAGGGTCGTTCCCACCCCGGCAACCTTGTCCGGTGCAATCAGCCCATCGGCCAGCGCCTCTGCGTAGCCCCGCACCGCGGTGATGGGCGTGCGCAGCTCGTGCGAGATCGAGAGCAGGAACTCGCGCTGCCGCCCCTCACTGGAGGCGAGTGCCGCGTCGAGTGTGGCGAGCGCATCCGTGACCTCGGCGACCTCGGTGGGCCCACCGGTGGGCAACGGCACGCCTCGTTCCCCGTGGGCGAGCCGCCCGGCGGCAACCGCCGCCTCGGCGAGCGGTCGCGACAGCCGCCGCGCGAGCAGGGTGCCGCCGATCACCGCGAACGCGAGGCCGATGCCGAGCGAGAGCACGATGCGCCACGTCGACGATCGGAGACCCGCCTCGACGCTCGAGAGGGGGCGGGCCAGCACGATCGCGCTGCCATCGCGGGTGGTGCGAGCCTCGACAATGGCAAGCCCGCCGTCACCCTTGGTGGTCGTTGAGACCGTGCCAGCGGCGGATAGCCGCACGAGAACGGCGGCAGAGACCCACGATGCGGCCGGCCCCGACACCGAGCCATCGACCGCGACCAGTGCCACCCTGGTGTCCCCGAGGGCGAGGCTGGCGCGGTCGCTGAGTTCGTCGACACTGGCGACGCGGGGCAGCTTCGCAAGCAGCTCGGCCTGGGCGGCGAGCTGGGTGCGGGCATCCTCCGTGGTGGAGGAGCGCACCAGCTGCAGCGAGATGAGTGCGGTCACGACGACGGCGATCACGGCTACAAGCACGGTCACCAGGGTGATGCGGGCGCGCAGCGACCTCATGATGCCGAGTACCCCACGCCGTGCACCGTGCGAATCGGGCTTGCTGCGCCGAGCTTGGCTCGCACCTGAGCCACGTGAACGTCGACCGTGCGTCCGCTTCCGTAGTCCACCTGCCCCCAGACGCTGGAAAGCAACTGCTCCCGCGAGAACACCTGGCCGGGCGACGACATCAGCTTCTCGAGCAGGTCGAATTCGGTCGCGGTGAGGGTCACATCCACTTCGCCGGCTGTCACGGTTCTGCGCGCGGGGTCGAGCGTCACTGCGCCCACCGCCAGCAGCGGGGCTGGCTGCCCGTCGTGCCTGCGCAGGATCGAGCGGATGCGTGCCACGAGTTCCCGGGGCGAGAACGGCTTGGTGAGGTAGTCGTCGGCGCCTAGCTCGAGCCCCAGGATCCGGTCGACCTCGTCATCGCGCGCGGTGACGAAGATCACGGGTGTCCAGTCGCCCGACTCGCGCAGGGCTCGGCAGACCTCGATGCCGTCCAAGCCGGGCAAGCCCACGTCGAGCACCACCGCCACCGGACGCAGCGAGCGGATGCTGGCGAGCCCGGCCACCCCGTCGCGCTCGGTGTGCACGCCGTAGCCAGCCTGCGCCAGGTACAGCCGCTCGATCTCGGCGATGGACGGCTCGTCCTCGATCACCACCACGAGCCCGCGTGCCTCAGCCATGTGCCCATTCAAGCGGATGAACCGGGGGCATCAGAGGTCTCGTACATTTCCCGAACATGCGGTTCACCCCGCCCGAACACCGCGCGGCGATGGTGGTGGATGTCGCCACCCCGGCGACCGAACGAAAGGACGAACCATGACCACGCGATCCACTGCCTCCCGCTTCACCCTCGGCCTCGCGACGGCCGCCGTCACGGTGGCCATGCTCGCCACCGGCGGGCTCGCGGCATCCGCTGCCCCCGCAGACGGCAGCGCGCCGACGCCCAGTCCCACGTCGACTGCGACCACGTGCAGCTTCGGCGAGCACCTGGTCGCGATCTGGCTGAAGCTGCCCGCCGACCTCCGCTCGGATCTCAAGGACCTGAAGGCGGCCGACCCCGGCGCCGACCGCCAGCAGGAGGCCAAGGACATTCGCGACGGCGCGCTCGCCGGCAAGTACGGGCCGCGCGTTCAGCGGCACGCCGAGACCGCGCGCGATCGCCACATCCGGGTGATCGCGAACTTCCCCGACCAGCTCAAGAGCGACCTTCAGGACCTGCGGGATGCCGACAAGGCCGACCGGCCGGAGCTCGCCAAGCAGATCGCAGACACTGCGCTCGCTGGCGGCTACGGCGACGTCGTGCAGAAGGTCGCAGAGCACGCCCAGTCGGCCTGGCAGGACTGCACGGACTGACCGACGGCTACAGGTCCAACCGCCACGCGCTCTCGTTGGCGATGCCGACGAAACCGACGGC
>JBDUEC010000128.1:0-6470 GCA_040002655.1 Rhodoglobus sp.
ACTACGCGTCGTCGCTCGTCGCCCAGCAGGAGGCCTACGACCACGGCTGCGCGCAAGTGCTGTTCCTGGACTCCGAGGAGGGCAAGTACCTCGAGGAGCTCGGCGGCATGAACGTGGTGCTCGTGAAGAAGGATGGCACGCTCATCACCCCGGAGTCAGACAGCATCCTCGAGGGGATCACCAGGGACTCGATCCTGCAGCTCGCCGAAGACCGCGGTCACAAGGTTGAGCGCCGCCGGGTCTCCATCGACGAGTGGCGCGAGGGTGCGGCATCCGGCGACATCGTCGAGGTGTTCGCGTGCGGAACCGCCGCCGTGGTCACCCCGATCGCCCTGCTCAAGGCTGCCGACTTCGAGATCGGATCAGCGGATGCCCCGGCCGGCGAGCTCACGACGTCGCTCCGTCAGGAACTCACCGACATCCAGTACGGGCGTGTGGCGGACAAGCACGGCTGGTTGACCCGGTTGGACGCCTGAAAGAGTCACCCCGGCGTCACCCTCAAAACAGGTGACGAAAGTTCGCTTGACTCGTAGTATGTGAAGGTCCTGAATGCTGCCCGACGGGGGATCGTCGGGCCTTCGCTCCTGGAGCACACATGCACACTGTTGCCTCTCGTCCACTGTCCGCACGCCTGATCGCTCTCGCGGTTGCGGTAGTCCTCGCGACGGGTGCGATGCTCGCCTCGGCGAGTCCGGCGCACGCGGCGACTCCGTGGGCCGTCACCGATTCGACGGATGACCCGGCCACCACGGTCGGGAGCCTGCGCTGGGCCGCGCTCAACGCCGCTTCGGGTGACTCCATCGTTTTCGCCCCCGGAGTCAACAGCATCGTGATCACGTCCACCGTGGAGCTCCCCGCGGGCGTCATCGTGGATGGGGGCAGCCACGTCGTGCTCAGCCGCCTCGGCCTCGGCTCGTACATCCAGTTCTACGTGAAGCCGACAGGGGCCGACCAGTCCTACACCTTCCAGAACCTCACAATGAGCGGAGCGGCCGGCGGCGACGGCATGGCGATCTATGCGGATGCCTCGAACGGCAGTGCAGCCGTCGCGATCACGCTCGACAACGTCACCATCCATGACGAGTCGGCAACCGCCGGTGCTGCCCTATGGGTGGCAGACCTCGACGGTCCCCTGCTCATCAGTGGCAGCACGTTCACGTCCAACAAGTCGGACTCAGCAATCTACGGTGGGGGCGCCGTCTTCGTCGACGACATCGGATCGTCGGACGTCACCATCAAGAACACGAAGTTTGACTCCAACTCGGCGGCGAACCTGGGCGGTGCGGTCGACATCGACACGGCGGCGGCCGTTGAGTTCGACGGGGTGTCGGTGTTGGACAACGAGGCCAAGACCGCGGGCGGCGTCATCGTGCATCACGCCGACTCCGCGTCGTTCGCAAACTCCAACTTCACGGACAACCTGGCATCCCTCGACGCGGGCGGCCTGAAGGTCAACGATATCGACGGCAACGTGTCGATCACCTCGACCACTTTCGAGTCCAACCAGGCATCCGACGGGTCGGGCGGCGCGGTCGAGGTGCAGGGGATCGACGGACGATTCACGTCTACCGGCAGCCGCTACGACTCGAATACGGCGTTCAAAGTATTGGCCACCGGCGCCACGGGGGGTGCGATCGACCTCAATACTGTGGCCGGCGGATTCGCGCTGACCGGGGGTACCTTCGTGGAGAACGGGTCATACACCGGCGGCGGCGCGGTCTCCTCAGACACGGTTCTCGCGAACTCGGTAGTCAGTGGAGTGACCTTCGACTCCAACGACTCAGGTTTCGCTGGCGGCCTCAACATCGACTCGATTCCGGTTGGAGTAACGGTGAGCATTCAGGATGCCACCGAGTTCACCAACAACGACGGCGAATCCGGTGGGGGTGGATTCCTCGTGGATGACCTGCTGGGGGAGTTCGACGTCGTGAACTCGAACATCCACAACAACCTCACCGAGACCGGTGGGCTGGGCGGCGGCGGGGTGCTCGCCTTCGTTGGAGTCACCGGCGTGGTCACCGTGACTGGCTCCACCATCGACGACAACTTCGCCGATGCAACCGGCGGCGGCCTGTACCTCGGCATCGTCGAGGCTGGCGGCTCGGTCACGATCGATCACTCGAGCCTGGCGGGGAACACGGTCAACGGTGACGGCGCAGGTCTCTCCGCTGACCACATCCTCGGCGAGGTCGACATCGTCTCGAGCACGATCTCTGGCAACGACATCGTCGACACGACCGGAGCCGAGGCTGGCGTCGGGGTGTACGCGCTCGACGTCGCCGAGACCGGCCGCCTGAGCATCAGCTCGTCCACGTTTACCGACAACGCGCTCGTTCCCTCAGCCGGATTCGGCGTGAGTGTAGGCGTCGAAAGCCTTGAAGGTAACCTGGCCGTTCTCAACTCCACGATGGACGAATCCAACGCGCTCAACCGCGCCTCAGGAGCCGTCTACGTGGGCACAGCATTGGATGACTCGGTTGTTGACGTCGCGTTCTCCACGCTTCGCGCGCCGGACACGATTGTCTTCGGCGTGGCCGGCGGCCTCGCGCTGGTGAGGAACTCGGTGCTGCAGGACTCGGCCGCGACGCCGCGCGGTGTCGTCATCATCGTGGCCGGCGGTGCACCCGCCCAGCTGAACTTCGACGCACTCGACGTGCCGTTCGACGCGGCGACGATGGGTGACAACGGTGGCAACCAGTTCGGGCTTACCGCCGGGCAGATCGGCCTGGGCGCCCTGGCGGCAAACGGCGGCCCGACCGCGACGCGCCTGCCGCAGACCGGCAGCGTGCTGATCGACAAGGGCGACCCCGCGGCGGCGGGTGCGCCCACCTACGACCAGCGGGGAGCGGGTTTCCCCCGGGTGGTCGGTCACCTGGACATCGGTGCTGTTGAGGCACCCGCGCGCCTGGCGGCCACCGGTGGCACGATCAACTTCGGGTTGCTGATCGCCGGCGGCATCGTGCTGGTGCTCGGCATCGGCGCGATCGTGTTCGCGCGGCTGCGTCGCGACACTGTCTGAACCAACCGGAACCGACTACTATTCGGCTTGATGTGAATTTGCTCAGGGCATCCCTGTGCCCCGACAGGAAGACCAGGCCGTGACCACGACCCGCACCCGAATCCGCCGCACTTCCGCTGCGGCGACCGCGATCGCCCTGGGGCTCCTGGGGGTGGGATTCGCCGCGCAGAGCGCATCCGCTGTCACCGACTATCCCGTTTCGAACACCAACGACTCCGGAGTCGGTTCGCTGCGCCAGGCGATCATCGCTGCAAACGGCAACGCCGGGCACGACACAATCACCATCACGGCAACCGGCACGCTGACCATCCTGAGCACCCTGACCGTCACGGACGGGGTCGACATCATCGGTCCGGGTCAGGCGAACTTCACCATCACCAGCACCGCGGTGCCCCTGTACGTCGATGTCGCCCTCGGCGTGGCCAGCGACACCGACTTCTCGATGTCTGGGCTTGTGCTCGACGGACCCGCCAACCCGGCGGTCGGTGGAGGCGTGCTCCTGGAGAACGTGGTGCCGGTGCACAACGCGCAGTTCACCGATATGACCATCAAGAACTTCACGGGCCCAACGGGTGGCCGCGGCGTGCAGACCTTCGGCATGTCGGGCAAGTTGAGCTTCACTGACACGACGTTCAATAACAACCACACACTCAATGCGGGCATCACCGACAACGGCGCCGGCCTTCAGGCCTCGGGAATCCTCGGAGGCGTCGAGATCACCGGGGGAGCGTTCACCAACAACGCCGTCGTACAGCGCGGTGGTGGCGCCGTGATCAGCGCGGGAGCCGCTGCGGTCACCATCACTGGCACCACGTTCAGCAATAACGTCTCGAGTACCGATGCTGGGGCTGGTCTCACCGTGGATTCGGCGAGCCTCGTCACCGTCAGCGGCGCGACGTTCAACGGTAACTTGGCCGTCAACTCCGGTGCGGCCCTCTCCATCAACGCGGTCTCTGCGATCGTTACTGGCTCGTCGTTCACGCTGAACACGTCCAGCGGCAACCGTGGCGGTGCGATCTACCTCAACCTCAGCGGTGACGCCTCGATCGTCAATACCGGATTCGCCGGCAACACGGCGGCCTTCTACGGCGGCGCGGTGAACGTGCAGGCTGCCGCGAAGCTCACGGTCTCCGGGTCGACGTTCGAGAACAACGAGGCGGATGCCGGTGGCGCGATTTATGTCGCCTCGTTCACCTCCGACAGTTCGATCAGCGGATCGGTGTTCGACAACAACAGGGCAGTGTTCGGGGCGGCAGCGGACAGCGGCCACGGCGGAGCGGTGAGCCTCGGCAACGTCGACCCCGCCCTGACCACGATCGCCCACCCATTCACCATCTTCGCTTCCACGTTCACCGACAACATTGCGGCGGCCGTTGGCGGGGCGGTCTTCGTGCCGACTGTCGGTGCGGCCGGCTACCTGTTCGTCGATTCGTCGACCTTCTCCGGGAGCGACGCTCTCGCGGGCCTGAGCATCGCTGGAACCAACAATGCGGGACTCATCTCGGTGGTGAACTCCACATTTGACGAGGCCGTGCAGGGCACCAAGTATGCCGTCGAATTGGGCAACGTGCTGGCGACGGGTACCGTGCTGCTCAGCCACTCGACCCTGGTCGGTTCGCCCGCCCTCAAGGTCACGTCCAACGCTGGCGATGTCTTCCTCAGTCACGACATCATCGACCCGACCGCGGGATCGCCGGTGCTCGCGATCGGTGGTCTCGCCGCCGGAGTCGAGTGGAGCATCTTCACGAGCGCGACGGTGCCGTCCATTAACTCGGTCGCAGGCAACCGCTTCAGCGTGCCGGCCGCGGCGGTCAATCTGGGGCCACTGCAGAACAACGGTGGAACCACGCTCACCCTCGCACCGCTACCGGGCAGCGTCGCGATCAACACCGGCAATCCCGCCGTGTTCGGCGAGCCGGTTTTCGACCAGCGAGGCACCGGCTTCGACCGCACGGTGAACGTGATTGACATCGGCTCGGTCGAGTCCCAGGTGCCGACGGTACCGACGGTGCCGGCGAAGCTGGCCGCCACGGGTGGGACGATCAACTATCCGCTGCTGATCGGCGGTGGAATCGTCGTGCTCCTCGGCATCGGGGCGATTGTCTACACCCGGATTCGCAAGCGGGACAACAGCGGCTCCTAGCACCGACCGTTCCGCCCTCGGATATGCTCTGAGGCGTGAAGATCGCGCGATTCAGTACTGGGGGCGATCCGAGATTCGGGATCGTCGATGGCGACGAGTTGGTCGTGCTGCGCGGGGATCCGCTGTTCAGCGGCTTCGACTCAACGGATGAGCGCGTGCCGCTCGAGGATGTGCGCCTGCTCGCGCCGGTCATCCCGCGTTCCAAGATCGTCTGCGTTGGACTCAACTACCCGGAGCACCAGGCCGAGATGGGCGAGGACAGCCCGACCGAGCCGCTGCTGTTCCTCAAGCCGAACACCGCGATCATCGGGCCGGGAGAGTTCATCCAGATCCCACCGGGAGTTGGACTGATGGAGCACGAGGGCGAGCTTGCGGTCGTGATCGGCAAGATCGCGAAGAGCGTCAAGGCCGAGGATTTCGCGGACTACGTGTTCGGGTACACGGTCGCCAACGACGTGACAGCTCGTGACATCCAGAAGTCCGACGGCCAGTGGGCCCGCTCCAAGGGCTACGACACGTTCTGCCCGATCGGCCCGGTGATCGAGACCGAGCTCGACTTCGCCGCCCTGGAGATCACGAGCCACGTCGACCACGAGGCGCGCCAGCAGGGCAACACGCGTGACATGGGGCACTCGATCGCAGACATCGTCGCCTACGCCTCGGATGTCTGGACCCTCCTGCCTGGCGACCTCATCCTGACGGGCACGCCAGCAGGGGAGAAGGGCTTCACCGCGGGAGAGGTCGTGTCGATCACGATCGACGGGATTGGCACCCTGACCAACCCGGTGCGCAACCGCGACCAGGAGTGATCACCGGTCTCGTCGTAGCCGTAGCGGCCTTCGGGGTCGCGTGGCTGGTTCACCTACTGGTGCCGGCGATCCCGCTGCTCACCGCTGCGGTGGCGCTTGGCATCATCGCCGCGCAGGTTCCGCCGGTGCGGCGGTTGCTCGACGGGCCGTTGAAACCGGGTCTCGGGTTCGCGTCGCGGCACCTGATGCGTGCCGGGATCGTGCTTCTCGGACTGAAGCTGAGCCTGCTCGACATCGTGAAGCTCGGCTGGCTCACCATCGTGCTTGTGGTCGCGATCGTGATCTTCACGTTCTGGTTCACCTGGGGGCTCGGGCGCCTCGTTCGGCTTCCCGGTCGCGAACCGCTGCTTCTCGCCGCGGGCTTCTCGATCTGCGGGGCCTCCGCGATCGGGGCGATGGCGGCCGCCACCCGCAGCAAGACCGAGGACCAGGCCACGCCGGTCGCCATGGTGACGCTGTTCGGCACGCTCGCGATCGCCGTGCTGCCGGCCCTCCGGGT
>JBDUEC010000129.1:0-6451 GCA_040002655.1 Rhodoglobus sp.
GCGACGCACAACGCCCACAAGGTGGACGAGCTGCGCAAGATCCTCGGTGAGCGACTCGAGGGCATCGAACTGATCGGGTACGACGGCCCGGAGCCGATCGAAGACGGTGAGACCTTCGAGGAGAACGCGCTCATCAAGGCGCGGGCGGCGGCCGCCTTCACGGGGCTGCCGGCGATCGCGGACGACTCCGGTATCTGTGTGGATGCGCTGGATGGCGCCCCCGGCATCCACTCTGCGCGGTATGCAGGCACGCGGGTGGATGCTGAGAACGTCGACCTGCTGCTGGCGAACCTCCGGGGCGAACCGAACCGCGCCGCCCACTTCGCCTGCGCTGCCGCACTGGTCATGCCGCCGCCGGTCGGCGCGATCGGACCGGATGGCCCGCCCGAGGTGGCCGAATCCGTGGAGCGCGTCGTGCTCGGCATCTGGCACGGCTCGATCCTCGAGGAGCCGACGGGAGCCAACGGCTTCGGCTACGACCCGGTCTTCAAGCCAGTCGGACTTTCGGTGAGCTCCGCCGAGCTTCGCGCGGATGAGAAGAACGCGATCAGCCACCGGGCCATCGCGTTCGGCGAACTGATCGACGTCATTCGCCCGCTGCTGCTGGACTGATCGGGAACGATAACGCGCATCATTCCTATCAAGGCCGCACCTCTGGTCGGGTGCGGAGCCGCCACCTACGCTTGAACCATGGCTGACAGCGGACACTCGCACTCAAGCGCGAACCGCACCCGCCTGTCGATCGCGATCGGAATCGTCGCCATCTTCCTGGTGATCGAGGTGGGCGGCGCGTTGCTCTCCGGCTCGCTTGCCCTGCTGGCCGATGCGGGCCACATGCTTTCTGACCTCATCGCACTGGTCGTCGCCTTAGTCGCAACCGTGATCGCGGCGCGACCGGCCACCGATCGCCAAACGTTCGGCTACCAGCGGGCAGAGGTGCTCGGCGCCCTCTTCAATGGGCTGCTGCTCGTCGTCGTGGCTGTGATTGTGGCGGTCGAGGGCGTGACGCGACTGATCGCGCCGTCGGATAATCACGTGCAGGCAACCCCGATGCTCATCGTCGCGAGCCTTGGCCTCGCCGCGAACATCGCCGTGCTCCTCGTGTTGCGCGATGGTGCGAAGACGTCGATCAACATGCGCGGCGCGTACCTCGAGGTGCTTGGCGACCTGTTCGGGTCGCTGGCTGCGATTATTGCCGCGGTCGTCATCCTCACCACCGGCTTCCAGCGAGCGGATGCCATCGCCTCCCTGCTGATCGCCGCCCTGATCGTGCCGCGGGCCGTGTCCCTGTTGCGCGATGTCGTGCGGGTGCTCAGCGAGGCGGCGCCGAAGCACACCAGCGTCGCGGAGATCAGGGACCACATTCTCGCCACGCCAGGGGTCGTGGGCGTGCACGACGTGCACGTCTGGGCGATCACTACGGGCGCCCCGGTCTTCTCCGCGCATGTGATCGTGGATCGGGCCACCTTCGAGGGCGGGGGAGCGGGCAAGCTGCTCGACCTGCTCGGAGCCTGCCTGGCCGATCATTTTGACGTGGCCCACTCGACGTTTCAGTTGGAGCCCGCCGAACACGCTGCGCACGAGGAACACCAGCACGACTGACGCTTCCACCGACTAGAATTTCGGTGTGCCGAAATCTACGATGACCGTAGCCCGAAAGGGTGGCGGCCTACTGCTACTCGGCCCCGCGTTCGTCGCGGCAATCGCGTACGTCGACCCCGGCAACGTCGCCGCCAACCTCACCGCGGGCGCGCGTTATGGCTATCTGCTGCTCTGGGTGCTGATCGCGGCCAACGCGATTGCCGTGCTGGTGCAGTACCAGTCCGCCAAGCTCGGCATCGTCACGGGGCGCAGCCTGCCCGAGATTCTCGGCGAGCGCCTGAAGACCACACCGCGGCGGCTGTACTGGATCCAGGCCGAGCTGGTCGCGGCGGCCACAGACATCGCCGAGGTGCTGGGCGGTGCGATCGCCCTCAACCTGCTGTTCGGTCTGCCGCTCGTGGTGGGTGGACTGATTGTCGGCATTGCCTCGATGGTGCTCCTGGCCATCCAGTCGCGGCGTGGCCAGCGCTCGTTCGAGATCATCATCATGACCCTGCTCGGCGTGATTGTGGTCGGGTTCGTCTCCGGGCTGTTCTTCACGTCGCCCGACCCTGCCGCGATCGCGGCCGGCATCATCCCGCGCTTCGAGGGCACCGACTCCGTGCTGCTGGCCACCAGCATGCTCGGGGCCACAGTGATGCCGCACGTGATCTACCTGCACTCCGCACTCACCCGCGACCGCCACGGCGTCGTCACCGACCCCGGTCGCATCCGCCAGCTGATCCGCGCCACCCGCACGGATGTATTCGCCGCCCTGATCGTGGCCGGCGCCGTCAACATCGCGATGCTGCTGCTGGCGGCGTCCAGCCTGCGTGGCGTGGATGGCACAGACACCATCCAGGGCGCGCACGGTGCCATTGTCGCAGCCCTCGGGCCGACCGTCGGGGTGATCTTCGCGATCGGCCTGCTCGCCTCTGGGCTCGCGTCGACATCCGTGGGCACGTACGCGGGCTCCGCGATCATGGGTGGGCTGCTCAAGATCCAGGTGCCTCTTCTGCTGCGCAGGGTCATTACCCTCGTGCCCGCACTCGTGATTCTCGGGGTCGGATTCGACCCCACCCGCGCGCTCGTGCTCAGCCAGGTGGTCTTGAGCTTCGGCATCCCGTTCGCACTCGTTCCCCTGGTGTGGCTGGCCAGCTCGAAGAAGCACATGGGTGAGTTCGCCAATGCGCCATGGCTGCGGGTGGCCGGCTGGATTGCGACGACCGCGATCGTGCTGATCAATGTGTTGCTGATCGTGCTCGTGGTCACGGGCGGAGGCCAGTGATGGGCTATCCGATGGCGGTCGAGGACTACGTGAAGGTCATCTACGCGCACACCGAATGGCAGCCGGAGAAGATCACCACCTCCCTGCTCGCCGCCCGGTTGGGCCTGGCGGCGTCATCCGTCACCGAGATGGTCAAGAAGCTCACGGCCCAGGGGCTCGTGACCCACGTGCCGTATGGGGCGGTGGACCTGACAGCGGATGGCACGGCCCTCGCGCTGCGCATGCTGCGGCGTCACCGGCTCATCGAAACCTGGCTCGTCAATCACTTCGGCTACAGCTGGGACGAGGTGCACGACGAAGCGGAAGTGCTTGAGCACGCCCTCAGCGACCGCCTGCTCGACGCAATCGACGACGAACTCGGTCGCCCCACCCGTGACCCCCATGGCGACCCGATCCCCTCACGCGACGGCAGCGTCGATCGCCCACCCGCGGTGCTGCTCGGCGACGCCGTGGGTGGCCAGATGGTGCGGGTCGTGCGCATCAGCGACCGCGACCCGATGCTGCTGCGCCACCTCGAGGCGGAGGGCATCGTGGTGGACACCGAAATCGCGGTCGTCGGGCGTTCACCGTTCGGCGGCGGGTTCGTCGTGAGCGTCGGCGGCAATCCGCTGGATCTCGGCGAGCTCGCGCTGTCATCGATCTGGGTCAGCCCGCACGCCGTAGATTAGTAGGCGTGCCAGAACCAGAAGTACCCGTCGACCTGCCGATCGAGAAGCGCATCGCTGCTGCCGTGAAGCGCTTCGGCGAGGACGCCGTCGTGACCCGCTCGATCTCCCTCATCGCGGGCAACAACGAGGGCGAGGACTTCCTGCTCTACGTGGGCGGTGAACACGCGCGCGGCCTGATCAACGGTGCTCCGCCGCTGTACTGGCCCGAACTCTGGGGCATGCGGGCCCTTCTGACCGTGTGGAACGAGTCCGCCATCCCCGCCGTGACGGCCGGGCTGCAGAACCAGGCCTGGCGGGTGCGCGAGATGAGCTGCCGCGTGAGCGCGGTGCGCGGGCTGGCGGTGTCCAGTGCGCTCACCGAGTTGCTCGTGGACGAGGTGCCGCGGGTTCGGGCGGCTGCGGCTCGGGCGCTCGGCGCAGTGGGCAGCGCGGCGGATGTCGACGGCATCCGCTCGCTGCTGAAGGATCCGGAGATCGACGTGCGTCGTGGCGCGCAGGAGGCCATTTCCGCACTGCGCACCCGATTCCCCGAGGCGAAAGCGGAGTAGCAATGCGGGTGCCCATCGAACTGTCCCACAGCGAGCGGCTGCGCTACGCAGCCCGCGCGTTTGGCGAGCAGCAGTTGGCGGAGCGGGCCGCGGCCCTGCTCGAGACTGGTCGCGAAGACCCGGAATTTCTCGGCTATCTCGGCGGCAAGGCGAGCCCCGGTGTGATCGACGGCAGTTGGCCGCGCTACTGGGCGCAGTCCTGGGGTGCGCGCGCGCTGGAGTATTACTGGGTGCCGTCGGCGACCCGGTCAGTTGTTGCCGGGCTCGACCATGAGGCGTGGCGCGTACGCATGGTCTGCGCCCGAGTGTGTGCGGTGCGGGAGATCGCTGTGCCCGAGAAACTTTCCGAACTGACCGCAGACAAGAACTGGCGGGTGCGGGATGCCGCGGCGTGGGCACTGGGGCGCGTCGGCGAGTCCGAGCACGCCGGGGCACTGATCCTCCTGAGCGCGGACGAGGACCCGAAGGTGCGCGAGCGCGCAGAGGCGGCGCTGAAAGCAATGGCTGAGCGACTCGACCGCCCGGTGGACGGTCTCGGTGCCGAGCCCGATCCGGTGGACGAGCTCGCGGACGTCGAGGAATCCGCCGAGGAAGAAATCGCGGAGGAAGCGGCCGAAGACGAGGTCGTCGAAGAGGTCGCCGACGATATTGAGGCCGACACGGCCGCCGAGGAAGAGTTCGACCCGGAGGTCGGCGAAGAGGCCGGCGACGGCGACGATCCCAAGAACTCCTAGCGGTCTGCGGGGCGCTCGAAGTCGGCGGGGGGCAGCACCAGCGACTCGGCCTCTGCATCCGTCGGCACGGCCTTGCTCGCCCTGCGCGCCTTGATGGTCGACGTGACGTAGTGGAAGATCGTCGGCACCAGGGTGACCACCACGGCCGCCAGCAGGATCACGTCGATGTACTCCACCACGAAGTCCTTGACGGGTGGGATGTAGCCGAGCAGGAAGCCACCGAAGGTGAGCCCTGCACCCCAGATCATTGCGCCGACAAAGTTGTACAGGGAGTACTTGCGGTAGTTCATGTGGCCCACGCCGGCCGCGACCGGCGCGAAGGTGCGCACGATCGGAACGAAGCGCGCGATGATCACGGCCCATGCGCCGTACTTCTCGAAGAAGGCGTTGGTGCGTTTCACGTTGGCCACGCTGAACAGACCACTCTCGCGCCGCTCGAAGATGCGCGGGCCAGCCTTGTGGCCGATGAGATAGCCGGCCTCTCCACCGAGGAAGGCAGCCACCCCGATCGCGAGACAGACCCACCAGATGTCGATCTGCATGACACCGGTGAAGGTGAGAACACCCGAGATGATGAGCAGGGTGTCACCCGGCAGCAGAAAGCCGATCAGCAAACCGGTCTCGGCGAACACGATGAAGCAGACCCCGAGCAGCGCAAACGCGCCGAACCCCTCGATGAGGTTCTGCGGATCGAGCCAGGGAATGAGTGAGGTGTGCAGCAACTGTGTACTCCAAGTGGGAAGGATCGTCGGGCGGTGAACCGCGATCGGTTCCTGTCAGGGTACTAGGTCGCGACCGGTGACCGCTGGGGGGACAGCCCCCGAGGTTCGGCGGGTATTCAGCAGACTGACACGTTCTCACCCTGTACGTGCCAACGGGCGCTGGCTAGGCTCACGAATGCGACCGCAGACCGGCCGCGACGAGTGAAAGTGGGTAGGACGATGGGGCTCTTCGACAACATTCCTGGAGCAGGTGCCGCAGCAGGTGGCGACTGGCAGAAGCAGGCTGCAGAGGCGCAGGCGGCGGCCGACCAGATGATGAAGAACGCGGGTTACGCCGGCGGAACTGCGGACGCCGCAGCCATGGACGTGGGCAAGCTCACGGCCGAGCGCGATGCCATCCAGGCGCAGGCGCACGAGCAGAACCGCATCCTCACGGTCGGCTCGAAGGCGATGATCACGATCACCAGCAAGGTGGACACCGGCGAGAAGCTGGCCGGCAACCCCGTCTACGAGCTCACGCTCAGCGTGGTGCCCGACGGAGGCAAGGCGTACGAGGTGAAGAAGAAGGAGATCATCTCCTCTGTGAGCCTCTCGTCGTACGGCGACGGCACGACCATGGAGGGTCGCGTCGACCCCGCCGACAAGAACCTTGTGGCTTTTGGCGACAAGCCGTTCCGGTAACCATGGGAGTCTTCGACGATTTCGGGCGCCTGATCAACGCGGGCGCCAAGACTCCGCGACCCAAGTTCGCCGACAGCATCAAGCAGGCAGCGGATGCCGCGGAGGGCGCGCAGGCCTACAAGGATGCCGCGACGATGGCCGCGCAGGCCGGCACCGGGGGATACGGAGCCAACCCGTTCGAGAACCTGGCGATGATGAATTCGGCGATCGCGGGATCCGGTGTGGTGAA
>JBDUEC010000130.1:0-6360 GCA_040002655.1 Rhodoglobus sp.
CCCATGCCGTTGTGCTTCTTCACGATGGCGTCCACGAGCGACTTCTGGCGCTTGGCGTGCGCAGTGCCACCCTCGAAGCCGATGAAGGACAGGCAGATCTTCTCGAGGTCCCAGCCCTTGGACTTCATGAGCCCCGGCAGCACAGTGCCAGCCAGGAACTTGTCCATGCCCTTGCGGTCCTTGGCTGTGGCCAGCGAGAACCCGGTCTCATTCGCGTCGGAGATGCGGGTGATCGACGGCGCGGCATCGCTCTCGGCGATCGCCTGCATGGCCTTGAGCCCGTCTTCCCAGGTTCCGAAGAAGTAGGCGTAGACGTCGCGCTTCTCAGGCACGCGATGTACCTGAACCGTGACCTCGGTGATGACACCGAGGCGACCCTCTGAGCCGATGATCATCTCGCGCACGCTCGGCCCGGTGGACGAGCTCGGAATCGGGCGGATGACGACGATGCCGCCGGGGCGCACCATGCGCAGCCCCTTGGTGATGTCCGCGATGTCGCCGTACTTGTCCGACTGCATGCCCGAGGAGCGGGTCGCGACCCAACCACCGAGCGTGGAGTGGGTGAAGCTGTCGGGGAAGTGGCCGATGGTCCAGCCGCGCGCGTTGAGGTCGGCCTCGAGGTCGGGGCCGAGCGCGCCTGCGCCGATGCGGGCGAGACCGGATTCCTCATCGATATCGATGAGCTGGTTCAGCCGGCCGAGGTCGAGCGAGATGACGACGCGCGACTCGGCGGCGATCGGTTCGAGGCTGCCACCGATGTTGCTGCCGCCGCCGAACGGGATGATCACGGCATCCGCTTTCACCGCAGCGTCGACGATGCCCTGGACTTCGGTCTCGTTCGCCGGGTAGACGACCAGGTCGGGGGCGCGCTTGATGGCGTTGGCCCGGATGCGCACCAGGTCGCGCAGGCTCTTGCCGTAGGTGTGCACCACGCGTTCCATGTCGTCGGTGGTGACGTTGCTGTCGCCCACGATCGCGGCGAGGGACTTGGTGAATGCCGCGGTCGCCTTCGACTTCGGCACGGTCATCGCCTCGAACGACGGCTTCTCGACCGCCTTGGCGGTCAACAGGTCGAGCGAGACGGCCTTCAGCACGAACGGCGCGAAGCCGGGCTTGTCCTCCCAATGGAATCCGACACCCTCGTGTCCCCAGCCCCACCACTTCATATGCTTGACGTCTGTCATGCGGATTCCTTTCCTGCGTGCGCCAACGATATCGATGCGTGGAGCCGGCGCACGGCTTCCGCGAGTCGAGTGGAGAAGCTTTCGGTACTCTCGCCATCCTCGGCGAGCATCGGCTCGCCGAATACGACGGCCACCGGCATTCTGCCGCGCTTGGGCCAGTTCACGCCACGGGGCATCGCCAGGTTCGCCCCGACGAGGGCGATGGGAAGCACCGGCACCTTGGTGGCCATGGAGAGCGCGGCCGCGCCCGGCTTGAATCGCCCGATTTCACCAGCCTTGGAACGGCCGCCCTCCGGGAAGATCAGGATGGGCACGCGGCGTTCCAGCAGCGCGCGCGACGAGCCGGAGCGCTTGCCCTCCGAGTTGCGCTCCACGGCGAACGCGTTGAAGAACAGGGTGGTGAGCCACTTGCGCCACTTCACGTCGAAGAAGTAGTCGGCCGCAGCTCCCGCCGCGAGGAACCGGGCGTGCGGCCGGGGCAGCGCGCCGATGACGAGTGGCGCATCGAGGTGGCTCGAGTGGTTGGCGATCGCGATGAATGGGCGATCCAGTTCCTTGATGTCGTCCAGCCCGTGCACCGTGACCCGCACCAGGCGCCACACGAGCGGCTTGAGGAGGCCGCGCTGGGCGACGAAGCGCACGTTCGCCACCGCGGGCGAAGTGAAACGGTCGGTCTTGGTCATCGGTGGTCGTCGGCCTTCACAGCAGGTTGTTCGGAGCGGTCGTCGGTTCGGCTTGAAGATATCCCGGCGGAGATCCAGCGGATGGTGCGCCGCGGCAGGTGGCGGGCAAACCAGGCGAGCACCCGGTACCGAACAGTGGGTATGGATTCTGCGCGCCCGCGATCGACCGCCCGCAGTGTTGACCGCACCACGGCATCCGGTTCGGTCCACAACCAGCCCGGCAGCGAGCTCCGGTGCGAGCCGGCGCGCTCGTGCCACTCCGTGCGCACCCAGCCCGGCATGAGCACGGTTGAGGTGACGCCGGTGCCGCGCAGTTCGACAGACAGTGCCTGGCTGAACGCAATGACCCAGGCCTTGATCGCCCCGTACGAACCGGTGGCCAACATGCCCTGGATGCTCGAGACGTTCACGATGGCACCGTGTCCGCGCGCCTTCATCTCCCTGGCCGCGGCACTGCCAAGCGCGAGTACGGCGCGGCACATCACATCCATGGCATGTTCGTGCTCGGCGATGTCCTCGACGAGAAGCGAGGCGCGCAGGCCGAACCCGGCGTTGTTCACGAGGAAGTCGATGGGGCGTTCCGTCTCGCCGATGCGGGCGACGACGCGCGCGACATCCGCCCGCTTGGCCAGATCTGCGGCGATGGTCTCCACTTGGATGCCCGCGGAGGCATGTAACGCCGTTGCGGACTCGGAGAGGCGCTTCTCGTCCCGCGCAACCAGCACCAGGTCGAAGCCACGGGCAGCAAGCTGCCGGGCAAATGCGGCTCCAATGCCAGATGTGCCGCCCGTTATCAGAGCCGTAGCCATGACGCTTACCTTACGCTACGGTCACCGTAGCGTCAGCCCGGTAGACTGCTCTGGACTCGCCCTGCCCTATGGAGGTTCTTCGGATGCCGGAACGTAAGGAGGCGTCCGCGGACATCATGAGGTTCCCGGCCCCCGACTTCGATGTACGTGAGTTCGCGCGCTCGGCGGCGGGCTCGCACCGCGAGAAGCTCGGGCTTGCAAGCTACCGCGATACACCTCTGGATGCCGACACCTTGCGCACCTTGCGCTACCTGCAGATCGTCGAGCGCGCGACCATGACGCACCTCCGCAGCGTGCTCGTGACCGCGACTCACAAGGATGCGCGCATCACCGCATTCCTCACCACCTGGGCTTTCGAGAAATACTGGATCGCCGACGCGCTCGAGCAGGTGCAGCTCGCCCACCAGCCGGAGGGCACCGACGTCAACCGTGCCCCGTTCACCACTCCGGCCGAACGCACCATTCGCGAGTCGATCGTCGCCAACATCATCGGAGTACCGATGATCGCCGTGCACATGTCCCTTGGCACCGTCGACCAGTGGCTCAACATCGCCGCCTACCAGCGCCTGTCCGATCTGGCCGCAAACACCCAGCTCTCCGAAACGATTGCGACCTTCGTGGCGCTCAAGGAGCGCCAGCTCGAGTTCTTCGAGCCCCAGGCTCGCTATCGCCTCACCGAGTCCAAGCAGGCTCGCGGTCTCACGCGCAAGCGCCTCGCGAAGACCCCGTGGCCGATCGGCGCCAAAGCCGAACCCGCGGCGGAGACCCGGTTCTACTTCGACCACCTCTTCGGCGGCGCCCCCGAACTTCTCGACCAGGTCGACGCCAGAGTCGACACCCTTCCCGGCCAGTCCGGACTCACCCTCATTCGAAAGGCCGCCCGGCTGTGACCCCCACACGCACGACGACCAGCACCGCAACGACCCGCAAGGCACCCGTCAAAAAGGCGCCCGCGAAGAGCGCGTCCGCCGAGCGCATCATTACCAACGAGCACGTGTTCCTCACCGGCGGCACCGGATTTGTGGGACAAGCCATTCTCGAACGGCTGCTGTCGTCGCATCCGGGCACTCGCATCACGGTGCTCGTGCGCGGCAAGGGCAGCCAGACGCCCGCGGCCCGACTCGCGAACATGATGCGCAAGCCGGTCTTCAAGCAGTGGATCGAGAAGGTCGGCGAGAAGGAAGCCGCGCGCCAGTGGGCGGAGCGCGTCGTCGCCCACGACGGATCGCTGAGCAACGTCGGCACACTGCCGGATGACATCGACGTGGTACTGCACAGCGCGTCGACAGTCTCGTTCGACCCGCCGATCGACGAGGCCTTCGACACCAACGTCGGTGGAGCACACGGCGTCTACGGCGCACTGCTCGCCAGCAAGAGCAACCCGCACGTCGTGCACATCTCCACCGCTTACGTCGGCGGAATCCGCAAGGGCATCGCCCCGGAGGCGTCCCTCACC
The DNA here is from genome assembly GCA_040002655.1 of Rhodoglobus sp. Lineage (GTDB taxonomy): Bacteria > Actinomycetota > Actinomycetes > Actinomycetales > Microbacteriaceae > Rhodoglobus. The sequence continues at coordinate 4,133 of JBDUEC010000130.1, forward strand.
CACAACGTCGACTGGCGCGCGGAGTACGAGGCTGCCAAGTCGGCCAGGGCACGGGTGGAACTCGAGTCGCGCCAGCCGGAAGCGCTGCGAGCGCAATTGAACGCCGCCAAGGCCCGACACGGCAAGACCGGCCCGCAGGCCGTGGCCGGTTTCGCCGAGACCGCGCGCACAGAGTGGGTGCGCGAGCGCCTGGTCGACTACGGTCGCACCCGTGCTGAGAGCCTCGGCTGGACAGACGTCTACACGCTCACCAAGGCATTCGCCGAGCGCGCCGCCGAGGAGCTGTGGTCGCAGTCCGGTCACCGGCTGTCCATCGTGCGCCCGTCCATCATCGAGAGTGCACTGCACCACCCCTTCCCCGGGTGGATCGACGGCTTCAAAGTCGCCGATCCGCTGATCATCGCCTACGGTCGCGGCCAGCTGCCCGACTTCCCCGGGCTGCCCGACTCAATCCTCGACGTGATCCCCGTGGACTTCGTCGTGAACGCCGCCCTCGCGGTAGCCGCGAGGGACGCCAAGCCGAACGCGGCGATGTACTACCAGGTGGTCTCGGGCAAGAGCAATCCGCTGCCGTTCCACCGCATGTACGAGAACGTCAACTCCTACTTCGTGACGAACCCGCTCCCCGATGAGAAGGGCGACATCATCGTGCCGCGCTGGCGGTTCCCTGGTGGCCAGAAGGTGGAGCGTGCGCTCGAGAAGCGCGAACACCAGGCTGCGCGTCTGCAGGGCATCGTGGAGAAGCTGCCCACCACCCCGCGCACGCGCAAGTGGCTGAACACGCTCGTGAAGGGCCAGCACGGCCTCAGGCAGCTGCGCGCCTTCACGGAGCTCTACCGCGCCTACGTGCAGACCGAGATCATCTTCGACGACACGAACACCCGCGCGCTGCTGCAGTCCCTGCCCCAGAAGGTGCAGGAGACCGAGGGCTTCGATGTCATGGAGATCGACTGGGAGAACTACTGGCAGAACATCCACTTCCCGGCGGTCACCACCCTCACCCGCGCCTTCGGCAAGCGTCCGACGGCCAAGGATCGTGCGCAGCGGGCGCTGCCGGTGCGCTCGGATGTCGTCGCAATCTTCGACCTCGAGGGCACCGTACTCGAGTCGAACCTGGTCAAGCAGTACCTCATGCTCTGGGGCAACACGGTGCCCCGCAAGCGGGTGGCACACGACCTCGCAGATTTCACCTTCTCGCTGCGCAAGTACGTGAAGGCGGAGCGCCGCGACCGTGGCGAGTTCATCCGCACCTTCATGCGCCGCTACAAGGGCTTCAAGGTCGACGAGATCAAGCACGAAGTGGATGGCGCCTTCGGCAAAGCCATGCTGCGCCGGGCACTCCCCGAGGCACTCCAGCGCGTACAAGCCCACCGGGATGCCGGCCACCGCACCATTCTCGTCACCGGCACGATCGACCTCATGGTGAAGCCGTTCGAACCCTACTTCGACGAGGTCGTCGCCGGGCGCATGCACGAACGGGACGGGGTGCTCACTGGCTTCCTCGCCGACCCGCCATTGGTGGACGAGGCCCGCGCGGCCTGGCTGCGCCACTACGCCGACCAGCACGGATTCGACCTCGAACACTCCTACGGATACGGCGACAGCCACGCCGACCTGGTCTGGCTGCAGCTGCTCGGAAACCCGAGCGCCGTGAACCCGGACATCCAGCTGTACCGCCATGCGCAGGAGAAGCACTGGAACGTGCTTGACTGGAAGCGTCGTGCGGTAGCAATCCCGAACGTGGGTAGCTCCGAACCCGAATCACAGGACATCACGGAAGGAGTCGGGCGGGCCTCGTAGGGCCACCCGCGGCATCCCATGGCATTTGATATCGACAACTACACCAGCACCTCGAAGAGTGTGGCCTGGCAGGATCTCGACTTCGGCGACTTCGAGAAGAATCCCCTCCCCGAGAGCACCCTGCGCAGCCTTCGTTACATGTGCGACGTCGAGTACCACACGGTTTGCTACCTGCGCGACCTGCTGGTGACCCCCTCGCACAAGGAGGCCGACGTCAGCGCGTTCATGACGATGTGGAACCGCGAGGAGTTCTGGCACGGCGAGGCCCTCGCCGCGGTACTCGCCGCCCACGGAGTCACCGTGGACTTCGACCAGCTCAAGGCGACCCGTTTGAAGCTCGGGTGGAAGGATCGGCTCGACCCGATCAAGCAGTCGCTGCTCGGCAATATCGTCGGCAAGGACTTCATCGCCGTGCACATGATCTGGGG
>JBDUEC010000131.1:0-6296 GCA_040002655.1 Rhodoglobus sp.
ACTGAGCCGCATCCACGTTGCTTCGCAACGCGGCTGACTGCTCAGCGGGGGCCCACCCGGTGGTTGAGGAGCGCGCGACGCAGGAGCACGCGTCTCGAGACCGGCTTCGCCGCCTCGACCAGCGAAGCTACTGGAACACCCCGACGATCAGCTGCGCCGCAATCGCGAACATCACCGCGGCAATGAAACCGTCGAGAATGCGCCAGGCCAGCGGCTTCGCGAACACGCCCTTGAGCAATCGCGCGCCGAAGCCGAGCGCCGCGAACCACACGAAGCTCGCGAGCACGGCCCCGATCGCGAAGAACCAGCGGCCCGGGTCACCGTGGCTGCTGCCCACGGAGCCGATGAGCAACAGCGTGTCGAGGTACACGTGCGGGTTGAGCCAGGTGAGGGCGAGGCAGGTGAGCACGGCCGCCCAGAGCGACGTCCCGGTGCCCGACGCGGCGGCGTCGAGCTTCTGCCTCGAGAATGCACGCCGCACGGCCAGCGCCCCGTAGGTGATCAGGAAGGCGGCACCCAGCCAGCGGACCACGAGCAGGGCCACCGGCATCCGCTCGACGAGAAAGCCGACCCCGCCGATGCCGAGGGCGATCAGCACCGCGTCGGAGAGGGCGCACACGAGCACGATCGCGAGCACGTGCTCGCGGCGGATGCCCTGCCTCAGCACGTAGGCGTTCTGCGCGCCGATCGCCGCGATGAGCGAGATTCCCAGCCCGAAGCCCGCGAGTGCGTGCACCAGCGCGGCCGAGTTCATGGTGCCAAGGCTATGGGCAGAACGCTGGCTCAGCGGTTGGGGAAGGCGTGCGGGAGCCCTTCAAGGGCCGGCTCGAGACGTTCGAGGCCGCGCTTCTCGAGCTGGAGCGCCGCGAACTCGCGCTCACGTCGCATGGCGACCACCGCGGCGAGGAAGAGCTCGGCCTGCACGCGGGGGATCGGCGACACGTACACCGACGCCTCGGTGGCGAGCTCGCGTCCCAGCCGGTCCCGAGTGGGCGGGGTGAGGGATGGCGCCTGGGCGATGAAGTGTGCGATGCGGCGGGCGAGGGCATCCGGCATCCGCGCCACGTCAGCAGTTCTCGACCACTCGGTGAGGGGCAGCGGCACGCCGAACACCGGCGGCACCTGGGTGCTGACTCGCTCGTTCTGGCTGTAGGTTCCGGCGAGCATGTCTCCGAGGCGCTTCGACCGGGCGTTGAGCAGCGAGACAAGCACGGCGATACCGCCGAGGGTGCCGAAGATCTCCAGCACTCCGATGAGCGCGCGGATCGCCGCATGGCGCAACCCGATCGAGCCGCCGTCGTCGCGCACGATTCGGGCGCCCACCGCGAGCTTGCCGAGCGACTTGCCCTGAGAGAGGGTCTCTACGGTGGTCGGGATGCCGACCAGGCAGACGACGAGGGCGACCACCGACAGCGCGGTGAACGTGGCCTGGTCGAACCGGAGGCTGTTGGCGAGTGAAGCCAGGCCAATGACGATGCCGATCAAGCCGCCGAAGTACACGATGAAGTCGATCGCCGCGCCCGCTGCGCGCAGCACGAAAGACGCCGGCCGCAGGTCGAGCGCGACAGCCTCGCCGGTCATCAACTCGTCGTTGTAGTCCTGGTAGGAGTCGGAGTCGTTCGCGGGAGGGCGCGCCATGCCTATATTTAAGCAGATGGACCTCGACGCCTACTCCGCCGCCCACCGCGATGAGTGGGATCGCCTCGCCCAGTTGGGGGCGAAGCGCTCGTACACCGGCGCCGAGGCGGACGAGCTGATCGAGCACTACCAGTCGGGCTCGAGCCAGTTGTCTGCCATCAAGACCACGGCGGGGCAGTCCGTGCAGGGTGACCTGCTCTCGCTGCGGCTCAGTCGCGCGCGCCTGCGGTTCACGGGCGCGTCTACCAACGTGCTCAGCCGCATCCCGAACTTCTTCGTGGCGCAGCTGCCTGCGGCCCTGTACCGCATCCGCTGGCTCACCCTCGCGGTGACCGCAGCCACCTTCGTGATTGCCTTCCTCTACGCGTGGTGGATCATTGCCAACCCGCAGGTCATCCACACCTTCGGGCTGTCGGATGCCGACCTCGAGAAGTACGCGAACGCGGACTTCGTCAACTACTACTCCGACAACACCCAGGGCGCGTTCACGGCCCTGGTCTGGACGAACAACGCCTGGCTGTGCGCCCAGTGTGTGATCTTCGGCATCATCGGCGTGTACACGCCCTACCTGCTGTTCTCCAACGGGCAGTCCCTCGGCGAGAGCGCGGGGCTGTTGTACCAGTACGGCAATCTCGACACGTTCTTCCTGTACATCGCGCCGCACGGGCAGCTCGAGCTGTACAGCGTGTTCCTCTCCGGTGCGGCGGGTCTGAGAATCTTCTGGTCGTGGATCGCGCCGGGTGCGATGACGCGGGCCCAGTCGCTCGCGCATGAGGGGCGCGCTCTGGTGACCGTCGTCGTTGGGCTCACGATCTTCCTGCTGATGTCTGGCATCATCGAGGGCTTCGTCACCCGGCTCGACTGGCCCTGGCCGATCAAGATCGGCATCGGCACCGTGGCGCTCGCGATTGTGGTCACTTACCAGTGGGTGATCGGTGGGCGCGCCTTCCGTGCCGGTGAGACCGGCGACCTCGACGAGTTCGAGGCCGGCGCACGCCAGATCATCGCGGCATAGCCCGGTTCGCCCTCGGCAGGTCGGGATGCTCGACGAACATGAGTGAGATCGGTTCCCCGTCAGCGTCGGAATCCAACTGGGCGTACTCCTCGAACAGGTGGCCGAAGCGGTTCATCATCTCCTCCCGATGCTCAGGACTCAGCTTGAGCCCCAGTCGGGTGATGTGGAGAGACTCCGGGGGGAGCCCGTCGATCTCCTCCATGAACGTCGCAAGTAGGGTTGGGCCCATCGGCGGGCCGCCCGATCGCCAGCTGAGGCCGGTAGCGCGGTAGGGCACCTCGCGCGCGCCGCGGGTTCCACGGCGCGGTTCCTCTGCCACCAGAAACCCGTTGGCGGTCAGCGAGCGCACGTGGTGCAGCAGGCTGCCCGGGTTGATGCCGAGCTCCTCGGCGAGCTCTTTATTGGTGCGCGCCTCATGCAGGCAGAGCCGGAGGATGCGCATGCGCAGCGGCGACGCGAGAGCGCGGGCACGGGCCTGGATGACGGCGTCGTCGTCTGATTCGCTGGGTAGTGCACGACCGGCTGCAGGCACGTCACCAGCCTATTCGGGATGCCGTGAACATGCCATTGACATTTACCAATCGCACGGTCGAAACTTGCTCTGTGACCACGGAATCAACTTCACCGCCCGCCGCACCATCGCTCCTGCGCAACCGCGGATTCCTCTGGCTGTGGGTTGGCCAGACGATCAGCCAGTTCGGTGGGCAGTTCAGCAACCTGGCGATCCCGGTGCTCGCCGTCACCATCCTGAACGCGACCGAATTGCAGATGGGCTACCTCAACGCCGCGGGCACTGCTGCCTTTCTCATCGTCGGCCTTCCGGCCGGCGCTTGGGTGGATCGCTGGCTCAAGCGCCGCACGATGATCGTGGCCGACCTGGTGCGGGCCGTGGCACTCGCCGCGATCCCCGCGCTGTTCTTCGCCGGCGTGCTCCAGCTCTGGCACGTGTACATCGTTGCGGCGGTGATCGGAGTCGCCACGGTGTTCTTCGACGTCTCGTACCAGAGCTACATCCCGATCCTGGTCAAGCCGGAGCAGATCTCCACGGCGAACTCTCGACTGGAGGCCACTGCCCAGGTCGCCCACATCGGCGGGCCGGGTCTGGCGGGCGCATTGCTCTCGGTGCTGAGCGCCCCGGTGCTGTTGCTGGCCGACGCGGTGTCGTTCCTGGTGAGCGCGGTCTCGTTGTGGCGCATCCGGGATGAGGAGGTGCCGGCGCCGCGGGAGGAACGGCGTCCGCTGCGGGTGGAGATCGCAGAGGGCGTGCGCTTCGTGGCGCACCAGCCCCTCATCCGCCGTGTGGTGGGAACCACCGCCATATTCAACCTGTTCGGAACGATGACGTTCACGTTGTATCCGCTGTTCGTGCTCCGCGACCTGCACGTGAGCCCGGCGGGGCTCGGAATCACCCTGTCATTCGGGGCTGCGGGAGGGCTGCTCGGAGCGGTGCTCACCCCGAAGCTCGCCAAGTGGTTTGGCGAGGGGGCGGTCATCCCACTCTCGGCGATCGCGAGCGCGCTGCTGCTCGCCCTGCTGCCGCTCGCGGCCGTCGTGCCGTTCCCCGCCGTCGTGCCACTGCTCGCCGTGGCCGAATTCGGGCAGAGCTTCATGGTGCTGGTCTACAACATCACGCAGGTGTCGCTGCGGCAGCGCATCTGCCCGCCGAAACTCCTGGGCCGCATGAACGCATCCATCCGGTTCGTGGTGTGGGGCGTCATGCCGATCGCGTCGGTCGCCGCGGGCGCCCTGGGTGCGGCCCTTGGCGTGCTTCCGGTGATGTGGATCGCGGTGATCGGATCGCTCGCCGGCTGCGCCTTCGTCGTGTTCTCTCCACTGTGGAAGTTGCGCACGCTCCCGACGCAGCCGGACGAGCAGGGGTGAGCATCCCGGACTAGTCCGGGCGCGCTCCGCCCACCGATCAGACCGTGTGGTCCAGCTCGTAGACCTCCGTCGTCGGGATGCCCGACTTCTCATGCACGCGCATGATCGCCTCCTTCGACGGCCCGGTGGACAGGCAGAATGCCTTGCCGGACTCCGGGTCGAGCCAGGCCCGCTCGAAGTGCACACCCTCCGCACCCTCATTCGCGAGGTCCTTGGCATGGGCCTCTTCCAACTGTTCCTGCGTGACACCGACGAAGCCGCTGTGCACGTCCATGAATTGCGCCATTTTCGGCACCCTTTCTGTTGATGTGCCTCCAGCGTGCCGTGCGACCGAAAATCGAACATCGGTCGACCGACCGATCAAGCGAACTGACCACCCCAGGCCGGGCCAGACCTATACTTTCGGCATGATCGGGCTGCCGGACGGGCGCGTGAGTCCCCTGCTGGTCGGCAGGGATGAGGTGCTCGCGCTCGCCTTACGCCGGTGGGAGGCTGCGGGCGAGGGCGCAGGTCACCTGCTGCTCGTCGCGGGGGAATCGGGCATCGGCAAGACCCGGCTGCTGCGCGAACTGGCGGAGCGTCTTGGTCACGACGCGCGCACGTTCTCGGCTGGCGCATTCCCGCGGGAGACGGACGCGGCCGGCGCGGTGCTGCTGAACCTCGCTGACGAGCTGCAGCGCACCGGGCTGCGCGACGTCGCTGACGCCATCCGCGCCCGCCTGCTCGACAATGACCAGACTGCGGGCGACCCGGCCCGGCGGCGGCGGATGCTCGTGGGCGACCTCGCGCAGACGCTCCTCGACCTGCTGACCGAGCAGCGCACACTGCTTCGGCTGGAGGATCTGCACTGGGCCGACGAGCTCAGCCTGGACGTGCTGGAGCACCTCGCCCCCGCGGTGCGCCACACGACCAGCGTTCTCGTCGCGACGTACCGCAGTGACGAGCTCTACCCACGGTCGGCGCTTCGGCGCTGGCGCGCCCGGCTGCTCGAGCAGCGGCTTGCGGAGGAGGCGCGCCTGGGGCGGCTGGGCGCGGCCGACACCGCGAAGGTCGTCGAGGCGATCACGGGGGAGCTGCCCTCCTCGGAGTTCGTCGAACTGCTGCAGCTGCGCAGCGACGGCATCCCGCTGCACATCGAGGAACTCATCGCGAGCGGCGCCGCCGTGCCGGACACGGTGACGGATGCCGTCACGGCCCGGGTCTCGGAGCTCGGCGAGTCGACGCGATCGATCGTCGACGCGGCCTCGGTGATCGGGCGTGCGTTCGACATCGACATTCTCGAGACCATCACCGCGGAGTCGGCGGACCGGATCGACAGCGCGCTGCGGGAGGCGGGCGAACATCACATCGTGCTCGCCCGTGGCGACGGGCAGCTCTACGGCTTCCGGCACTCGCTGATCTGCGACGTTGTCTATGACAGCATTCCGCTGCACCGCCGGCGAGCGCTGCACGCCGCCGTTGCCGCGGCCGCCGACAGTGTGGGCTTCAGCCGGGCATACGTCTCTGAGCACTACGAGCGGGCGAACGAGCCGGCGGCTGCCTTCGGGCACGCGATGACTGCGGCCGGCGAGGCGGCGCGGGTGTCTGCCCATCGGGAGGCCGCGGAGTTGTACCGTCGGGCGCAGCGCACGGCACCGGCCGACCTCGACCCGGTGTCCCGTGCGGAGCTGCACGAGAACCTCGCGTTCGAGCTCGCCGCCACCGACGACAACGAGGGAGCCGCTGCCAACCTGGTCGCCGCCATGGACCTGTGGCGCCGGCA
>JBDUEC010000132.1:0-6287 GCA_040002655.1 Rhodoglobus sp.
GCCGCCTTGATTGCCGCGATGTCGAGACCGAGCTGGAAACCGGGACGACGCCACGGCACCCACACCACCTTGTCGCCGAAGGCCTTGGCCGTGAGCTTCTCGCCGTCCTTCGCGGTGGCGAAGGCGATACCGGAGTCGGGGTGCAGGTGGTCCACGTGGGGTGCGTCGACGAGGCCGTGCATGGCCGTGTCGATGGATGGCGCTGCGCCGCCCTTGCCGTGCAGCGTGTAGTCGAACGCGGCGACCATCTCGTCCTCACGGTCGACGCCCGGGTAGACGTCGACGAGCGCGCGCAGTCGGTCCAGCCGGAGAACCGCGAGCCCCGCCTCTGTGAGCGTGCCGAGGTCGCCGCCCGACCCCTTCACCCACATGAGTTCGACGGGCTCGCCGGTGACGGGATCCGTTTCGGTGCCCTTGGCCGAGGTGTTGCCCCCGGCGTAGTTCGTCACGCGCGGGTCCGCTCCGAGGCGATTGCTGCGTGCGATCAGTTCGGCTGCTGCGGGGTTGGTCATGGTGTCCTCGGCTCGTCGCTGGGCCATCGCCGGCCCTGTTGCTCTCTGTGAAAGATAACAATAAATAACATCACTGCGCAAGGGCGGGCCGGATACGTCCCTCCGCCTGCTGAGCCGCTTCGCCCGGCCTTCGGGCCGCCCGGCTCTCCACCAGGGAGCCGGGCTCCAATCGCTCCCACTCAACAGGACACCGAATAGCGTCCTGTTGAGTGGGAGTCTGCGCGGTGGAGACCTTCGAGCACTGGCTCTGCACCATTTTTCGCCCGCCCGCAGAGTCGCCACGGCTTCCCGGCGCCCCGGGCCGGTCGTCGGGGCAGTCCTACAATTGCGCCATGTCGACCATCAACCCCGACGAGCAGGCCCGACGCATCCGCGGGCTGCTTCGACCGGCGGCGTTCGTTGTGCTCGTGATCGGCGTGATCGACGCGCCGATCATGGCCGCACTGGTCTGGTTCGGCTCCGTCGACACGATTGGGGCCTACCTCGTCTGGCTCTTCATCACCACGTTCGGCGGCATCTTCGCCCTCGGGGTGCTGCAGGGTGGATCCATTCTCATGATCGCCGCGTACTGCGCCAGCGGAGTCGGCGGAATGCTGCTCATGCTCGGGGCGAACTCGTGGCTGACCAGCCCGGGCACGTTCGGCAGTCTCATCGCGGCCGGTGTCTTCTACGTGATCGCGGCCGGGCTTGTGGGCATCCACCGGTGGCTCGTGGCAGCGGTCACCCTGACCGCAGTGCGGGGCGTGGACACCACCGGCACGATCATCAGCGCCGGTGTGACCGGCATGGTCAACAATGTGCAGCTCCAGCGCCTGACTGTGCAGTTCGTCGACAACAACGGTGTGACGCGGTACATCAGGGTGAGCCGGGTGAGCGGCGCATACCGGGCCGGCCAGACGCTGCCGGTGCGGTATGACCCGGAACGGCCGGGCGCTACGCACGCCATCGTCGTCGGCAGCTGAGCGTTCAGCGAAGTTCGACGAGGCCCCGGTACTGGTCGAGACGGTGATCGGCCGGGTCCAGCTCGGTGATCATCATGGCGAGGTCGGAGAGGGCGAACCCGAGCGCCACGGACTGCTGGCCGAGCTTCGACGAGTCGATGCACAGCACCGTCTCCCGCGCCACGCCCGCGAAGGCACGCTTCACCTGGCTCTCCGGCAGCGAGACCTCCGAGGTGCCATGCACCGGGTCGATCGCGCTCGCCGAGGCGAAGAACCGCTGGTAGAGCATTGACGCCGCGGCCTGGCAGGCGATGAGTCCGACGAAGCTGTCAGTGGACTCCTCGGCCTCGCCGCCGACGAGTACGGCGCTCACCCCCGCAATGCGCCGGATGGCCGCGAAGTTCTCGTAGGAATTGGTGGCGACTGTCAGCGACCCGGCCCCGCCGAGCCCCGCCCCGATCATCCCGGCCGTGGTGGACGCGTCCAGGGCGATCGCGCCGTGCGAGGGGACCAGGCCGCGCGCCTTCTCGGCGATCACCTGCTTGGCGCGGGAGTTCACAGCGCGCCGCTCGCTGAACGGCCGGGCGCCGACGATGGCAACCGCTCCGCCGCGCACCCGCCGCAGCAGCCCCTCCGCCTCGAGGTCGTCGAGGTCGCGCCGCACCGTCATCGAGGACACGGCGAGCTCGGCTGCGGCATCCTCGAGGTCGAGTGAACCGTCCCGTCCGAGGCGCGCGAGCAATGTTGCCCGCCGTTCTTCCGCCTTCAGCGTGCCGCTCGTCGCCATGATCGATCATGGTACATCGCACGCAAAGTGACAGGCGCTAGCCCATGCCCGAGTACCGGGCGAGCGCGTCAGCGTCCCGCGAGTACGTCACCGAACTGCGGGCCGTATCGAGCGCTTCGACCGGATCGGCGGTCGCCTGCGCCAACATGAGCTGCCGCTCCGCCTCCGCAAGACGAGTGCGGGCCTCCACGCCACCGCCGTTGCTGCCGATGTAGGCCTGCACCTCGGCGATCTGGCTCTTCGCGGTGATCAGCGCGCCGGTGAGGGCGGTGCGCGCGTGCTCCAGGCGCTGGGCCTGGTTGCGGGCGCTCGCCAGCGCGGTGTCCAGTTGCGACACCGCGTCGCCGAGCGACCCGAGGGAGGCGACGGGGTCGGCCGGTCCACTGGTCTCGCGGGCGGCCGCCAACTGCTTCTCCACGAGGGCGATCGCCTCGATGATCGCCTGGCCGGTGTCTGCGTCTGGGGCCTGGTCGCGCTCCTTGCGGGCCTCGGTGAGGTCGGCATCCGTCTTCGCGGTGAGGGTTGTAAGCGCCGCGTCGGCATCGGCGAGCTGCTTCGCAGTCTGGTCGACCGCGTCCAGTAGCTGATCGGCGCGGTGCGCGGCCTGGCCGGACTCCTGCAGTGTGGCGGCGACATCACTCACCCCGGACGTCGAGATGCGGGGGGCCGCGGCATCCGCCGCCTTCCTGGCGTCAGCGAGCTGCCGCTCGGCCTGCGCCGGGTTGTCCGTGACCGCGGCGAAGGTCTGCTTCTGGTACTTCTTCTCGAGTGCCGCGATCGTGGCACGGGCCGAATCCACGCGGGCGGATGTCGCGGCAATGCGCTTGCCGAGGTCGTCGAGCGTTGCGCCCGCGTTGGCTTCCGACCTGCGCCGGTCGCCGAAGGTTGCCTCCTGTGCCTCGAGCTGGGACTGGGCCTGCTGGCACAGCGCCACGATCTGCAGGGTCCACTGCCTGGCGTCCTGGTCGCTGTCCGGGAAGGCGTCGTCAAGCTTCTGCTTCAGGCGGAATGCCTCAGCCACCTTGGCGCGTGCATCGGCGAGGGCGTTCGCGAACGGTTTGGCGGCATCCGCCCCGAACTGGGCGATCGCGAAGCCCAACTCGTCGTCGCTCGCGCGCAGCTTGTCGTCGAGCTGCACGAGCAACACACCGGCCTGGGTGCCGATAGCGCCGAGGCCGTCTGGGCTTGAGTCGCGGATGCCGGCGTCGCCGCGTCGCCGGAACAGCATCACGAAGCCGACCGTGCCGAGCGCGATCACCAGCACCAGCAAGGTGACGATCGCCACTCCGGCGCCCCGCAGAAACTCGGAATCGGCGGCGGAGACCACCCCGGGCAGCGCCATTCGCAGCATGGTCGATATTCTACGGTGCCGCCCATCCGCGAAACTCGGCGGTATCTCCCCGGTTTTCGCTGGTGACCCGCTTAAGGTTGCCTCGTGTGGCGTGCCGATAGACATGACGATGAATTCGTCGAGGACCCAGCGGACACCCATGCCCACGCGCAGGTGCAGGTGACTGCTCCTCACGCATTGAGCCTCGGTGATCCGAACTACACGGCGGGCAACGTGGCCGAGCCGACGTGGGCGCAGTGGCGCGCAGAGCTCGGTGCCGTCGGCGGCCAATCCCCGCTGTTGCACTTCGTGGACACCCCACGCACCCGCATCGAACTCGGCACCACCCACCCCGGCGGCCTCGCCCAGTTCATCACCGGCAAGACCACCCTGCTCTCCAATCTGATCCGTGATGACGTGGCTCTGCGCGTCGCCAAGATCGCGGCCGGTGCCATCGCGGCGAAGGGGCTCGAGCTGGCGACCGCGAGGGGCATCGACTCCGTGCACCTCGGCATCGGCATCGCTGAGTGGCACCACGATGGGGTCGACTACCGCTCGCCGGTGCTGCTGCGTCCACTCGCCATCCGTCGCCACGGTCGCGACTTCGAGGTGAAGCTACGGGGTGCGGCATTCCTCAACCCCGCCTTCGCCACCGCGCTGCGCGAGCAGTTCCAACTGACGCTGGATGCCGCAGCCTTCGTCGCCCTCACCGACGCCGACGGCACGTTCAAGCCGAACCCGGTGATCGACCGGCTGCGCGGACTCACCTCCCACCTCGAGTGGTTCTCGGTGCAGCCGCGACTCGTGGTCTCCTCCTTCGCGAATGTCGCGACCGCCCTCGAAGCGGACGCCGCCGAACTCGAGCACCCCATCCTCGACGCGCTCGCCGGCAACACCGCGGCGAAGTGGTCGATCGAGGAGAGCTACGCGCCGGTCGAGACCGTGTCAGCAGACGAGCGTTCGCCGCAGACGGACACCCTGCTGCTGGATGCAGACGGCGAGCAGGAATCGGTGATCGCCCAGATCGCGGCCGGCACCTCCGTTGTCGTCAAGACCCTTCCGGGCACTGGCGGCACCCAGACGATCGTCAACGCGATCGGCACGCTCGTGACCCAGAACAAGCGCGTGCTCGTGGTGAGCGCGCGCCGCGCCTCCCTGCGCGGCATCTCCCAGCGCCTCGGGGACATCGGACTGCCCGGCCTCGCGGTCGCGCCGCGCACGCTTCGCCGCGACGTCATCCGCTCGATCTCGCGGAGTGAGAAGGCGCACTCGCCGCAGGTCGGCGAAGTGGACGAGGCCCTGATCCGGTTGCGGAAGGTGCTGCTCGACTACCGTCGTGGCCTGGCCCGCCCGGATGCCGCAATCGGCGCATCCGTGCTGGATTGCGTCACAGAGCTGAGCCGCCTCGCGCTGCTGCCGAAGGCCCCGCGTACCACGGCACGACTCAGCCGCCAGGCCGTGGAGTCCCTCGCCGCCGACCGCCGTCGCGCGGCCGAGGTCATGGTCGCCGCGGCGAACCTCGGCGAGTTCAAGTACGGGCCGGGCGACTCGCCCTGGTACGGCGCACACTTCGGCACCAGCGAGGAGGCGTCGCACGCCCACGAGATCGCGAAGCGGCTGTACGACGACGCGCTGCCACGTCTGGTCGAGCGCGCCACCGGGCTCATCTCCGGCACGCACATGCGGCCGTTCCAGAACATCTCGGAGCTCGGCATCTACCTGCGCCTGCTCACCGACCTGCGCGACACTCTTGACCGGTTCCAGCCAGTGGTCTTCGACCGGTCGCTCAGCGAGTTGATCGCGGCCACCGGCTCCAAGCGCGACTTCCCCGAGATGTCGGGCGGAAACCGGCGTCGGCTCAAGAAGCTTGCGCGCGAGTACGTGCGCCCCGGCGTGCACATCGGCGACCTCAACAGTGCCCTGGTGCGCATCCAGCAGCAGCGCGTGCTCTGGCAGCGCTTCGTCGCACAGGGCGTCACCCCCGAGGTGCCGGTCGGCATCGGCGACGTGCAGGTTGCGTTCCAGACCGTTGCCCAGGACCTTGCCGCGCTCAACCAGCCCCTCGGCCTCGTCACGCGCGAGACGCAGCTCGAGAACCAGCCGATCACCCTGCTCGTGGAGCGGGTGCGGGGCCTCGCCGCCGAATCTGACGTGCTGCACAACCTGCAGGAGCGCTCCGCACTCATGTCGGAGCTCCGCGGCCTGCAACTCGACCCGCTGATCGAAGACCTGGCCGCGCGTCACGTGCCCGAGGAGCAGGTCGCCGCAGAGCTCGAACTCGCATGGTGGCAGTCCGCCCTCGAATCGCTGCTCGAAGCGGATCGCGCCCTGCTCAACGCGAACACCTCAGTGCTCGATCGGCTCGAGGCCGACTTCCGCCTCGTCGACGAGGCCCACGCATCCGGTAGCGCACAGCTGCTCGGCTGGCAGCTCGCCGAGAACTGGAAGATCGGCCTGGTGGACTGGCCCGACGAGGCGAAGGCGCTCAAGCGCTTGCTCGCCCACGACGACCTCACGGCCTTCGACCTGCAGACCACGGCACCGCACCTGGCGCGCTCGATCGCTCCAGTCTGGCTGGTGTCCCCGTACGAGATCGACGAGATCCCGGCGACCGTGCCGTTCGATGCTGTGATCCTGGTGGATGCCGGCGCGACGACCCTCGCGGAGAACGCGGGCGCCATCCGCCGCGGCAAGCAGGTCGTGGCATTCGGGGACCC
>JBDUEC010000133.1:0-6263 GCA_040002655.1 Rhodoglobus sp.
AACGTGCGCGCCTACCTGTCGTTCATGTGGGCGCATCCCGGTAAGCAGCTGCTCTTCATGGGCAGTGAGTTCGGGCAGCCGAGCGAGTGGAGCGAGGAGCGCGGGCTGGACTGGTGGATTCTCGACCAGCCGGTGCACCAGGGGCTCCAGTCGCTCGTGTCGTCACTGAACCGGGTCTACCGCGAGAAGCCGGCCCTCTGGGAGCAGGACAACGATGCTGCGGGGTTCGAGTGGCTCGACGGTGGCAATGCCGCCCAGAACGTGCTCGCCTTCGTGCGCTGGTCGCGCTCGGGTGATCCGTTGGTGGGCATCTTCAACTTCAGCGGAAACCCGGTAGGCCCGTACCTCGTCGGGCTGCCGTTCGCCGGCACCTGGGACGAGGTCATCAACACGGATGCGGCGGAGTTCGGCGGCTCCGGCGTCGGCAATTACGGGTCCGTGGTCGCCGCCGATGAGCCCTTCCAGGGGCGTCCGGCCTCGGTTGAGCTCACCCTCCCGCCCCTTGCTGGACTGTGGCTCGCACCGCGGAAGTAGCGACAACTCGGTACTGGCTACAACTCGGCGCGCACCAGCGCGACATCAGACCCCACAGCGCGAATCTCCACGGCCCTGATCGAGTCGGTGGGCAGGCTCGACGCGGCCGAGAGGCCGGTGGCGTCCGCTTCAGACGCCGCCCAGGTGGCGACAACGGTCGCTGTGCCCGCGGAGTCGATTGCGACGAGTTCGTACTGCCACGGCTTGCTGCTGAACACCCCGTCGACCCAGTCACCCTGGGTGTAGCTGCAGCTCCAGTCGAACTGGGTGCCCCACGCCTCGGGTCGCACGGTGAGCGACGCGGTCATCGTGTTCGCCTCGAGCGGGGTCATCGCAACGACCTGCGCCGGCGCTGAGGAAGGGACGGTGGCGGTGCCGATCGCGAAACCAGCCACGATCGACGCCGCCACCAGCCCGCTTGCGATGGCAGCAAAGGTCACCCGAGACCTGCGCCGCAAGCGGGAGACGGATGCCGCAAGCCGCTGCACCTCGCCGGATTCATGCCTCGCACCCGCGAGGTGGCCGTCCCTGGGCAGCGCCGTCAGGGCGACCGCCTCCTCGGTGCCGAGCTTGGACAGCAGCCCCGGCAACCCCGCCAGCTCGGTGACCGCGGCCGAGCACGCCGCACAGGTACTCAGGTGCCGCTCGAACTCGGCGCGATCGGCGGTGCTCAGGGAGCCAAGCACATAGGCGGCATCCCACTCGCTGTAAGCGTCAGTGCTCATTGGGCCAATCGGACTCATTGGGTAAGCCCCCTTTCCTGCAGGGAGAGACGTAGTGCGCGAAGCGCGTAGTGCAGGCGTGACTTGACGGTGCCCTCTGGCACGTCCTCCCGGCGCGCGATCTCTGCGACGGTGTGGCCGAGGTAGTAGGCGCTGACCACCACCGTGCGGTGTTCGAGCGAGAGGGAGAGCAGCGCGTCGGAGAGCAGCCAGGAATCGAGCACTGCATCCGTTTGGTCGGGGCTCGGCACCTCCGGCAGCAGGTCGGTCGCGAATTCGCGGTTGTGCCGCGCGCTGCGGCGGTCGTCGATCACGATGTTGCGCGCCACGGTGAACAGCCAGGCCCGCGCGGCCTCCTCACCCTGTTCGAGAATGCGCGTGTTCTTCCAAGCGCGCAGCAGGGCCTCCTGCACCACGTCCTGCGAGAACATGGGGTCGCCGGTCAGGCGCATCACATAGCGGGTGAGCACGGGCGCGTGCACGTCGTTGAGCGCTCGCATCAACTGCGCCTGCTCGTCGCCCGCCATCGGTACCTCCACCCCGTTCAACGTACTCGGGGGCAGAAAGGTTCAGTTCGGTGGAGC
The DNA here is from genome assembly GCA_040002655.1 of Rhodoglobus sp. Lineage (GTDB taxonomy): Bacteria > Actinomycetota > Actinomycetes > Actinomycetales > Microbacteriaceae > Rhodoglobus. The sequence goes on from JBDUEC010000133.1 coordinate 1,841, forward strand.
AAACCGCTTCAGTACCGCAAGCCGGTTTCAGTACAGCAAGCCGGTTCAGTACAGCAAACCGGTCAGGCGGCGGCGCGCGGCGACCACGCGAGGGTCGTCGGCTCCGGCGATCTCGAAGTAGTCGAGCAGTCGCGCCCGAACGGCATCCTTGCCCGCCTGGTCGAGTGTCGGGAAGAGTTCGAGCACCCGGTCGAACGCGTCGTCCAGGTGTCCGCCGGCGACATCGAGGTCAGCGACGGCGAGTTGGGCGGCCACGGAGCCGGGCGCGGCAGCGGCTGCTGCCCTGACCTCGTCGGCGACAGCGCCATCGAGACGCTGCAGCAGCGACACCTGCGCGAGGCCGGCGACGGCGAGCATGTCACGCGGGTTCTGCGCGATCGCGAGCTTGTACTCGGCAACTGCGCCGGCGAAGTCGCCTGCGGCGATCGCGTCGTAGGCCTCCTGGTGGTGCGGCGGCAGCGGCTCCTCCACGGGCTCAGCCGGCACGACAGCGTCAGCGTCAGCGTCAGCGGATGCTGGCAACACCCCGGTCACCCCGTTCTGGGCCGCGGCTTCGAGTACCTGGCCCAGTACCGCCCGAATCTCCGCCTCGGGCGGCAACCCGGCGAACAGCTGCAACGGACGACCGCCGATCACCGCGGCGATCGTGGGAACCTGCTGCACCTGGAACGCCTGGGCGAGCTGCGGGTTCGCGTTGCCGTCGACGGTCACCAGCGCGAGTCGACCGCCGAAGCTGGTGACGACACCAGACAGCGACGGCTCGATGCCAGCGCCGTAGAACTCCACGATCACCGGTACCGAGTTCGAGAGTTCGAGCACCTCGGTGAAGGTGGCATCCGTCGCTTCGCGCACGAGTGCGCCGCTCGGTGCGGCAGCGGGGGTGCCCGGCGCGGGCGGCGGCTGGCGCACCAGCGACGACAGGTCGACCGCCCCGCGCAGGTTCGCGCCATTCAATGGAGCGTTGGTCACGGGAGCTCCGTCGCTGATACGAGGCCCTGGCTGTAGCCGAGCAACACGATCTTGGCCTTCGAACTGGCCGCAGGCACGTAGAACAGCAGCTGGTCGCCGTACACGGCCTGGATTCCCTTGACAGTCACCCCGATGGCGGAGAGCGCCTTCACGGCACCACTCGGGTTCACCGCAGCTCCGGTCTCGACGGGAGCGACCACGGTGGTCTCGTTGAGGTTGACCGCCACAAGCGCGCCCGAGTCATTGGTCGCGAGCACGATGGTGTCACCGGCGCCGGCAGCCGTCGTATAGGTGATCGACGCCGTGGTGGAGAGACCTGCCTTGATTGCGTTCTTCGCGTCGAGACCGACCGCCTTGATCAGGCTGTCGTTCTTCTCGTCGAACTTCTCGTACGACGTGCTCGCCTTGTCGGTGAGCAGGATGTCGCCATAGGCGGCCGCAATGCCATCCGGTGCCATCGCGAACAGGCTCACTCCGGGGTCGAGCCGGGCGGCGCCCACGATCGCGGGGGCCAGCGGTGGAATCTTGGCTGACGGCTCGAGCGTGACCGCGTAGTTGACCTTGTACTGCGATCGCGGATCATCCTGCACCAGGAACAGGGCGACGGGTGCGACGGTCTTGTCCTTGTCGTCCTTGACGACCGCGAATACGGTGCGCGGCCAGGAGTCGGTTTGCTGCGGGAGGATGACCTCCACCGGTCCGGTCGGGATGGCGGGCACCGCCGCGATCGAGCCATCCGCCTTGCGAATGGCATAGTCCGCCAGTCGCAGTTGGAGGGCGGGGCCCTCGAAACGCGTCGCGATCAGTGTCGTGTCGAGCTTGGCATCCGCCGTCGCCGCCACGGTGGCCACGTCGGCGACGATCCGCTGGATCTGGCGCACGGTGACGGCGGGAGGCGGAACGTCCACACCCGCCTGCTGGGCGGTGCTCGGTGTCGGGCTGGGTGTGCTGCCGCTCGCAGAACCGAAAGCGCCGCATCCGCTCAGGGCGAGCGTGCTGACGAGAACCACGGGGAGCACGGCGATCAGGCCACGGCGGGTGGCGCGTCGACCGCCCGTGACCTCGAGCGCTTTGGTCTTGGCGCGGGTGACTGCCTTCATGCCCCTCTGGCGGGGCACCTTGGGCATCTTCGGTGGCTTCCTGCGCGGTCCGCGGGTCTTGCGCTGGTGATTGAGCGCCCACAGCAGCACGGCGAGGCCCGCAAGCAACAGCACCGTGCCGCCGATGATCAGCGGCCCTGAGAACGGGGTGCGGTTGTCGATCGGCCAGGTGATGCTGATGTCACCTGGGGCCGGCTTCTTGCCATCGGAGATGATGACGAATGAGACGTCGGCGGGCACTTTGACCGTGAGTGAGACCCTCTTGTCGTGGCTGTACTCGTCGAGCCAGAGGTCGGAGCCCCTGGGGTCGGGCACGCTGTCGCTCTTGCCGGTGACCGTCTTGCTGGTGAGGTCGCCGGTCTTGGAGCTGTAGCTCACCTTGTTGATCGTGGTGTCGCCGATCCACCCGGCCACGTCATCCGTGCGCCCGTAGGCGGCGAAGATCGGGCCGGAGCTCGTGATGGTGATGGTCTGGCTGCCGTCGAACGCGTTGAGCGTCTTGCCGTCGATCACGGTGACCGCGGGGTCCTTGGACTCGGAGAGGCTCGCGACCATCTCGCTGGGTTCGGCGAGGAAGGTGCGCTGGGCAACGCCGTACCCGATCATGCCGATGGCGACGACGAAACTGACAATTGCGATAACAAATCGCACGGACTACTCCTTTCGTGCTGCCTGGTCGGACCGGAGGCCTCGACTCCCTCAACCGAAGACGGCGCTCGCACTAGGGACGAGAGGAGGGTTTCCCTGACAAACCGGGATGGCAGCATCAAAGACGTTCAAGAATAGCCGACCCATGCGAGCCCCTCCTAACCCTACGTCTGGGAACTCGCTGGGAACCAGTCGAGTGTCTGGCCCCCATCCGGGTGGACTTGGCCGCTGAAGCCCCGGCTAAACTCGGAGAGTTCGGCTCATCGACAAGGAGAAATCGTGGCTGCTGACGACACAGAATTCGGCACTGAAATGCGCGGGTACAAGAAGGAAGACGTTGACCGCGCCGTGCAGGACCTGCGCCGTGAGTTGATCAAGGCGAACGCCGATAAGGCGGATGCCGCCAAAGAGGTCAAGCGCCTGGTCGCGGTTGTCGACGACCTGCAATCCGAGCTCGACGAGACCGGGACCCCCACGTACAGCGGCCTCGGAACCAAGCTCGAGAACACCCTGCGGGTCGCCGAGGAACAGTCCACGCGGCTGATCAGCCAGGCCGACATCGACGCGGAGCAGCTGCGCAGTTCTGTGCAGGACGAGATCCAGAAGCTGAAGAACGACGCAGCGGATGCCGCCCAGAAGGTGATCGCCGACGCGAACAAGCACGCAGAGTCGACCCTCACCGCCGCCAAGTCCGAGGTGGACGAGACCCTGGCCCGCTCGAAGGCGGAGGCCGAGCAGCTCGTGCAGGACGCGCTCCGCGAAGCGGCGGCAGTGCGCGGCGCCGTGGCCACCGAGGCCGCAGAGGCACGTACGACCGCCAAGCGCGAGGCTGCAGCGATGCGGGCCGACGCCGAGCGCGAGGCCGCCGAGCTCAAATCCGTGGCAACGCGTGACGCCTCTGAGTCCCGCGAGGCCGCCGCCAAACTCGCGCGCGACACCGAGCTGGCGCGCGCAGAGTTCGAGAACGACAACGGATCGCAGCGGGCGACGCTTGAGCGCGACATCGAGCAGGCACGCACCGACCTGGCGCGCGAAGTGGACACCACCCGCGCATCCCTGCTGGCCGAGACCACGCACGGCCGCGATGCCCTGGAGCTCGAGATCTCCGCGGCGCGCGAGAAGCTCGCCAACGACACCGCGGCCACCCGCGAGGCGCTTGAGAACGAACTCAACGCGGGCCGCGAGGCACTCGCCAACGAGGTCGCCAAGGCGAAGGGCGACGGCGAGCGTGAACTGGCCGCGGCGCGCGCGGAGCACGACCGCTTCGTCGAGACCAGCAAGGCGCAGCTCGAGACGGAACTCTCCAGCGCCCGCGCGGCTCTCGAGTCCGAGCAGGCGGCCAGCCGGGCCGCCCTCGAGGCAGAGATTACCGCCGCCCGGGAGAAGCTCGCGGCAGACACGGCAGAGGCGAGTGCAACGCTGTCGGCGGAGACCGCAAAGGCCCACACCGCGCTGAAGGCCGAGACGAAGTCCGCCAAGGCCGCGCTCAAGGCCGAGACCGACAAGGAGCGCGCCGCACTCGCCAAGGAGATCTCAGAAGCCAGGGCCGCACTCGCACATGACATCGAGCAGCAGACCACCGACCTCGAACGCGACATCGAGCGCCAGCGCGCGGAGCTCGCCACCGAGACCGAGGCGATTCGCGCGACGATCGCGCACGCGAAGGACGAATCGCAGACCACACTCGTGCGTGACGCCGAGCAGGC
>JBDUEC010000134.1:0-6175 GCA_040002655.1 Rhodoglobus sp.
CGCTCTTGTAAAGCGGGGGTCGTCGGTTCGAATCCGACAGGGGGCTCTTCGAGCAGGCGATGACTTGCGAAGCTGCCACACCGGAGCACTCCTCCCTGCTCGGATCTGACCGGCACCATCTACGACTAAAGAATGAATTCGCGCGAATACGTTCCGCTCGCTCGGGCCGCGGCTTACGTTGTGCAGGTGACTACTGAAATGACGTCCCCCGACTCTGAGGCTCGCGGCAAGGTGGAGCGACCGGCTGGCCTCACGGCCCGAGAAGCAGACGTCTACGAATGCGCGGCGGGGGGCATGAGCAATGCGGAGATCGCATCCGCTTTGTTCATCTCCGAGACGACGGTCAAGACCCACATGAGCAACATCCTCTCCAAGCTGGGGCTCGCGTCGCGATCGAAACTGGTTGCGCAGGCACGCACGTCATCGGATGCCCAACCCCGCGCGGCAAAACGGGGCTCGTCGGCTCGGGCAAAGGCGATCACCGTCGTTGGGGCCGCCCTCGCGACAGTGGCGATTGTGACGATTGCCGTTTCGGCCTCGTCGTCTCCGGGCGTGGCATCCGAGCCTCCCGCTCGTTCGATCGCGGGCGCGTCCAAGCTCTCGGTGCTGCCGTTCATCCCCCAGGTAGAGCCGATTGCAAACGCTCCGCTGCGCGAGGGAATACCTCTCAGCCACTACCTGGCGGAAGGCCCTGGCCAGGCCCCCGAGGTAGTCGACAGCACATACCTCGGTAGCTACGGCATGTACTACGCCATTGGGTTGCTTTCGAAGGAGGGCAGGGTCTGCCTGAACCTGAACGTGATCGACCCAGACTCGAATCCCACGGTGCCGAGCCGACGTGTGTGCTCCAGCTTTGCCGAGTTCACCCACTCGGGTCTGCTTTTCGACATGGGCGGCTGGGGCGTGCGCTGGTCTGCAGACGGCACGGTCGTGTGGGATGGCGTCTGAGCGACCTGCCGTCAGGAGACGCATGGATGTCTCACCGACCCCTGCGGATGGCCGACTACTGGGGACTCTTCGAGAGAGCCATCGCCCGCCCTTGCAGTGCGGGTCGCGCAATAATGGCGCATGCCGTTCGACCCAGCACTTGCAGCCGCTCAGTCCCTGTCGACGCCAGTCGAACGGCTTGTGGAACTCAGCCAGCATCGTCTGATCGACATACGCATTGAGGTTGCGAAGAACCCGTCCACGCCTCCAGCAACTCTGCAGCGCCTGAGCGTTGACCGATCAGCGAGAATCCGTCTGGCAGTCGCTCACAATCCATCGCTCGATGACGAACTCGTGCTGGCACTCGCGGAAGATCCGACTCCAATCGTGCCCTTGGCGGCCGCCTGGAACGCCAGAGGTCGGCCGGCAGTGATCCCCGTGCTTGCCCGTTCGTTGGATGCTTCGATCCGGAGGATCGTGGCCAGCTTGAATAGATCAAGTCAGCTCGAGCACGACACCCAGCAGCTACTCGCAGCCGACGAGAATCGCGAGGTACGTGAGCAAATAGCGGAGACGACTCAGTATCGCGACATATTCGAGTCCCTGATGAGCGATCCCAACCCAAGGGTCCGGGGACATTGCGGTGGCAACCCGCGGGCGACCCGGGACGATATTGAACAACTTCTAGCGGATCGGTCAGGCACGACTCGCACGCTGACAGTCGTGCTCGGCGTGAAGTACCCCGACGACGATCAACTCGTGCGAGTGGCGAGGGACCGGACAGTGAACGCTCAATGGGCCGTCGTCATGCGGGTGGGGTCGCCGCGCGTGGCGGTCGAGATCGTCGCGCTGGAGGGCGACGACACGAACAGGCAACAAGCCGAGGCCGTGCTTGCAGGCGGCGGCAACGCACCGCAAGCGATCGCGTCGGTGCTCGAGTCGCGTGCCCAAGCCCTGATGGTGAGCCCATTCATCTGATGCCGCAGCTTGACCTTCTTAAAGTGCAGGTCCAACACGCGCCACGGAGCCCTTGTGATCCAGCAAAGCCTGATTCCCTAGTGAGGATTACGCTGCCCCTGTGAGCGAGATAGAACCGCGCAAGCATCCGAAGGGTGAGGTCGCGCCCAGGCACATTCCGCAGGAAGTCGTGCCCGTGGCGCTGGACGAAGTGCGCGAACTCGTGCGCGACGCCCTGAGAGGAACGACCTTCGCAAACCCGATTTCGCTGATCGCCTCCGGCTGGGGATTCTTTGAACCTCACGTGCGCTTTGCGGCAGTCGACGCAACGCACACACGCATCGAGATTGATCTGACCGGCACCGTGCGTGGCGCGGAGACGCTGCTGTTTGTGCAGCGTCGCGCCGAGGTCGACCGTTTCTTCGTGGCGATCCAGGACGAATTGGATCGCCGCGAACGCTGGCGCCCGCATCCGCCAGCTGGTGGCGGGGTGATCGAGAGCGCGGACTAGGGCCTTGCTCCCAGGGCCCTAGACATTTGTACTACCTCGGTAGTACAATTTGTGTCACCTAAGTGACACAAACGGAGGTCGCCATGCTGCTCTACAATCCCCTCGTCGCTGTCGCAGTGACACTTCTCGTCTACCTCGCAACGCTCGTGTTCACGCGACCGGTGCCCGCCACACACGGGCGCGCTTTCGGGCGAGTTACGGCGATCCTCCTCCTGGTCGCGTTCGGCATCCCCGACCTCGCGGGCGTGCTGCGGCTATACGAGCCGCGTGCGTACCATTGGTTCGCGTTTCCGCTAGCGCTCGCAGTGGGGGTGGTGGTTCTCGGCGTACTGATCGTCACGATCGGCCGCGCAAAGCTGAGCCAAGAAGCGCCTGTGTTGCCGGTGCGCCGTCGGGACTGGTGGACGTTCAGCTCGCGCGGGCAACTCGCGACGGGCGGCGCAGCGTTCGCGGCAGTCGCCCTCACCTGCATCGTTGCCGGGGCGAACTCCGGGTGGATGACCATCGCCATCCCGAACGGCGGTTCGTCCGACTTCTTTGGCTGGGCGTACGGCTTGCCCGTGCTCGGCGGCGCGATCCTCGTTGCGGTGCTGGCGATCGTCGCGCTCGCCGCGAATGCGCGACCCGCCTTCGCGCGACCGGAGACCGTAGACGGCGAAAGCGAGATCCGGCGGCGGCGCGCCCGCCTCATCCATCGGATCGCGCTCACGTCGCTGCTGGTGCCCTTGGGTGCAGCAGTGCTCTACATTGGCGACGCCGCATCCGGTCGAGCAGGCGTCGGCATACCCGGCGTCGGCGACTTCTATTGGGGGTTGGGCTTCTCGTCCCTCGCCGAGCCACTGCTGTTCGCGGGTCGCGCCCTGCAGATCGCGGCCGTCATCACCCTGTTCCTGCTCCTCGATGGCCGGCCGCGCACGTGGCGCTTCTCGTCCAGGCCGCAGCGCACAGCGGCCGTCGCATCATGAGCACCCCGCCGCAGAGTTCCGCCGAAATCTACGAGCAATTCCGTGGCCTCATCACCTCGGGTGAACTTGGCGCCGGCGAGCGCCTGCCGACGGTACGGCAAGTCGCGCGGGATCTCGGCGTCGCGCTCGGCACGGCCGCCCGCGCCTACAAGATGCTCGAGTCCGATCACCTCGTGGTCTCGCGCACCGGCGCGGGCACGACGGTCGCCGCGGACTCGGCCCGGCTCTCGAAGGATGCCGTCGTGCAGATCCGCAAGCTCGTCGCCAGCGCACGAGCCAACGACGACTCACTCGACGACGTCATCAGTGCCGTGCGCACCGCCTGGCGCTAGCGGCGCCCCGTCGGGCGGATGACCGGCTCTACTGCCAGCCGTTCGCTAGTCTCGCTGGACGATGGAACTCACCGCAGCGAGGCCGCAATCGGCTGATACCGAGTCGGCTCAGTTGCTCGGTTCATCGCGCGACGCGCCAGCACTATGCCGGGTGGGCTCTGTGAAACTGGAGTCATGGAATTGCACGTTCGTGAGTGGGGCCAGGGCGACCGCGTCGCGATCCTCCTGCACGGCATGATGGGCTCGTCAGAAAGCTGGTGGCGCGTAACGCCCGCACTTGTCGATCGCGGCTACCGGGTTATCGCGATGGACCTCCCTGGGCACGGCCATTCTCCCCGAGACCCGAGCCTGACCATAGAAAGAGCGGCGAGCGCTGTTGTCGCAACCGCCGCCGCTCGGGGGTGCTCAGCCCCTGCTCTTGCTATCGGCCACTCGTTTGGCGGGCTCGTGCTGGCTGCTGCACTACCCGAACTGCATCCGAACCACGCGGTTCTCGTCGATGCACCGACATCGAGCCGCGGCGGGTGGGATCGCGACGAAGTGCGAGCAGAATATGAGGAAGACCGCAAGGCGCGCACAATTGCGGGGTTGATTCGAACTCACCCGCACTACAACGAGCAGGATGCCCGCGTCGAGGCCGATGCTGCTCGGCTGTTCGATCCCGACACCGCTTCAGCTTCGGCCTCCGCTCCCGGGGGATCCTGGCCCCCTCCTGCCGGCACCATCGTCATTCGGGCGATGCCGAGTAGTTACGTCTCTGACGAAGCCGCCGCAACCATGCGATCTAACGGGGTGATCGTGCATGACCTGCCTGGCGCGCTTCACTCAGTTTGGTATAGCCACTTTGACGAATTCTTAGCCCTGATCCCCTCGTCGCAGGCCTGAGCACCGGGGGCTCGCACAGCGCCAGCGTCTGGAAAGCAAGGTCGTCGGTTCGAATCCGACTGGGATGGAACCGATCGTCGCCCTGCGGACAATACATAGTGTGAAGGTGCAACTAGACGACTCAAGCGATTGGGCTTCGGCTCTGGCGGGCGAGGGCGAAGGGTTCGGCCGCATCTTCGATCGCCACAGTGCTCGGCTGCTTCGCCACAGCCGCCGACTGGTGACCGAACCGGCGGATGCCGACGACGTTGTTGCAATCACGTTTCTCGAAGCTTGGCGCAGTCGTAGTCGGCTGCGGCTCGTCGACGGGTCTGTGCTCCCTTGGTTGCTCGTGACCGCAACCAATGTCGCGAGCAATCGCAATCGCAGTGTGCGGCGATATCGCGCATTGCTCGCGCGGTTGCCCGCCGCCGAACCAAGCCGCGACCTCACGGGGGTCGCTGAGGGCACAGAGGCGAGCGATGCTCTCGGCCGTCTATCGCTTGCAGATCGACGGGTGGTGGTTTTGTGCGTGCTCGAGGGCTATTCGGAACGCGAAGCGGCCGACGCGCTCGGGGTTCCGCCGGGCACGGTCAAATCCCGTCTGTCGCGTGCCAAACAACGATTGCGCGACCAACTTGACTCACCACAGTCGCCGAACACTCTCGCTGAGGAGGCCGGGCAATGAGCGCTGACAGAGAAGAACGGGATGCCGAACTGCGACGGCTGCTCGTCGATACGGCAAACGCTTCCTCGCTCGCAAAGCGACGCCCGTGGAAGCTCGTATCACTCATCGCGGCCGTGGCGATCGCGAGTGGAGTGACCGGAGCGGTCTCCGCGGCCGCGATCGCGCAGTCGTCACCGTACGCAGACGAAGTGGTGGCGAACCTTGCGCTCTCCGTCGCGCGCGCGAACTCGGTCGCCGTCGGCGAGTCACACTATGTGTCATCCAACGACGTCGCGAACGTGGATCTCGGAAAGATGCCTTCCGCTGCGACTGGGCTCGCCATCCGGACTTCGTGTACCGAGCCCGGCACGATCAACATCACGTTGGACGGCACGTGGATTGGGTCCGTCACGTGTACGAAGGAGAGCCCGACCGGCGGTGGCGGCGGCGTCAACCCCGTGTCGGGCGCGGGGGCGCACACTCTCACGTTCCAGAGCGGTGGCACGGGCTTTGAGGCATGGATCGTGTGGGTGAAAGAACCACCGATGCCGACCTCGTCACCACAGCAGGCTGCAGAGATGGCCGATGGCATTGCGACCCGGGAGGAGTACCTGGCCGCGTTCAATCGCTTCGTCGGTTGCATGAGCGGCGCGGGTTTCGACATCCTCGGAGGCGACACCGACTCTCTGATCATCGACTACTCGATCACCACTGAAGCGGTCGACGCCGGTGTGGACGAGCTCTGCTACGTCAGCCAGTTTCGTGATGTTGATAGTGCGTGGCAACTGCAGAACGAGAACTCATCTGCCACTGCGGATCTCTTCCGCAGATGTCTGAGCTCAAACGGCATCACGCCAGCGGAAACCTTCGAAGAGCTCGATCGCCAGGTGAACGCAGCAGGCTCGGATGTGCAGGACTGCATACACGGACCGTGAGGTTCGAGCGGGCGCAC
>JBDUEC010000135.1:0-6169 GCA_040002655.1 Rhodoglobus sp.
CCGGGCTGGTTCGCGCAGGCGCACGAGCATCCGTCGCTCATCGGGCGCACGCTGCTCGACATCCTGCATCGCGGCGACGAGAACCGGCCGGGCATGGCCCGCGAGGCCGCCAGCCGCGCACTCGATCGCTACGGATTGGTGGATGGCGCCGAGCAAACGTTCGAGTCGCTGAGCGGCGGGCAGCAGGCCCGGTTGCAGATTCTGCTGCTCGAGTTGAGCGGCGCGACCCTCCTTCTGCTGGACGAGCCCACCGACAACCTCGACCTGGTCTCCGCGGAGGCGCTCGAGGATGCTCTCGGCCGCTTCGAAGGCACTGTGCTGGCCGTCACCCACGATCGCTGGTTCGCCCGCTCGTTCGACCGCTACCTGGTGTTCGGCTCCGACGGTCACGTGTACGAGTCCGACGAGCCGGTGTGGAACGAGGAGCGGGTGCAGCGGGCCCGGTAGCGCGGCCCTTCTCCGAAATCCGGGCCAATTCGGCTATTCCGGGCCGGCATGCCGACCCGGAATTGGCCGCGACGGCCCGGAATGATGTCGTGAGAGCAACCGGGCGACCGCATCGAGGTCCACGGCTGTCCGCTCCTCAACACGGGCCAGCGCACGGCTCCATTCACTTGAGCCCGTGCGATGCGGGGTCGCGGGAGTCATCTCAGGGATTGTCTTGACATGGAGGTTCCCGCGTCACCGCACGGCATCGCGTTCGTGTCCGAGCTCCGTCGACTCGACATCGATGATCGTCCCTTTCGCCGAGCGGTCCTGCGTGGTGATGTCGTGCGCATCCACCGCGGCGCATACGTCTCAGCAGAAGAGTGGAGCGGGCTCGATCGCCACGAGCGCTACCGACGTCATGTCATCGCTGCCGCCCTTGCGTCCCGGAGCAAACCCGTGCTCAGTCACCAGTCGGCAGCAGTGCTGTGGGGAGTTCCGCTGATCGGTGAGTGGCCGAAGGCAGTCCACGTGCTCACGACTATCAGTGCGGGCACGCGCACCGAGAACGGATTCCATCGACACGCGTCTGAAACCCTTGACGACGAGATCGTCGAATCTGACGGCGTGCGCTTCACGTCTTTCGCGCGAACTCTGATCGACCTCGCGAAGGATACGACCTTCGCGTCAGCGGTAGCCGGGTTGGATTGGAGCCTTCGTGCACCTTCCCGCGGCGCCGACCCGCGAGTACGGATCGAAGCGCTGAGACAGTATGTCGAACTCCATCCGATTGCGCGCAACCGGCGGAAGGTGCAACGCGCCCTCGGGTTTGCCAACCCTCTCGCCGAGTCGCCGGGTGAATCACTGAGCCGGGTCGTCATCCACGAACTCGGGTTTCCGGCTCCGGAACTGCAGTCGCGCGTGGACGACGCTCGCGGCTTGATCGGGATCAGCGATTTTGCGTGGCCGGAGTTACGTCTCCTGGGAGAGTTCGATGGCTTGGTGAAGTACACCCGAGACCTGGCTCGGGCAGGCGAGTCGATTGAGGACGTCGTGGTTCGGGAGAAGGTGCGTGAGGATCGCATGCGAGCAACTGGGCGGGGGATGACGCGCTGGCTATGGTCGGACGCGCTCCAGGTGCGACCGTTGTACGACAAGTTGCTCGCGGCAGGACTGCCATCGACGCATCGCGGGCCGGTCTACTACAAGCGGGGCCGATACATCGGCCCGATTGAGCCGGATCGGCCCGGGTTGCGTGCATGAGGCCGACGCGCGACAAATCAGAGGCGTGCAGCGGCCGCCGGTAGGCTTGATGCCGTGAGTGACATCGAGATCGGCCGCGCCAAGCGCGCTCGCCGGGTATACGCCTTCGACGACATCGCGATCGTGCCGAGCCGCCGAACGCGCGACCCGCAGGACGTGAGCGTGAGCTGGACGATCGACGCCTACACCTTCGACATCCCGGTGCTCGCCGCCCCGATGGACTCGGTCGTGAGCCCCGCGACCGCGATCGCGATCGGCAAGCTCGGTGGCCTCGGCGTGCTCGACCTCGAGGGCGTCTGGACACGGTACGAAGACCCGGAGTCGGTGCTCGCGGAGATCCGGGCGCTTGCGCCGGAGACCGCCACCAAGCGCATGCAGGAGATCTACTCCGAGCCGATCAAGCCCGAGCTGGTGACCTCCCGTCTTGCCGAGATCCGTGCGGCGGGGGTGCCCGTCGCGGGCGCCCTGAGCCCGCAGCGCACGCAGGAGCTGTACCAGACCGTGGTCGACGCCGGCGTCGACCTGTTCGTGATCCGCGGCACCACGGTGAGTGCTGAGCACGTGTCGAAGACGGTCGAACCCCTCAACCTCAAGAAGTTCATCTACGAGCTCGATGTCCCCGTGATCGTGGGCGGCGCCGCCACATACACCTCGGCGCTGCACCTGATGCGCACCGGAGCCGCGGGGGTGCTGGTCGGATTCGGCGGCGGCGCCGCGTCCACGACTCGCGCGACCCTCGGCATCCACGCTCCGATGGCGACGGCGGTGGCGGATGTCGCCGGGGCGCGTCGCGACTACATGGACGAGTCCGGCGGTCGCTACGTTCACGTGATCGCTGACGGCGGCCTCGGCACGAGCGGGGACATCGTCAAGGCGATCTCGGTGGGGGCGGATGCCGTCATGCTCGGCAGCACGCTGGCCCGCGCCGAGGAGGCCCCTGGCGGCGGCTGGCACTGGGGAGCGGAGGCGCACCATGCCGAACTGCCGCGCGGAAACCGCGTCGAGGTGGGCACGTTGGCCCCCCTCGAGCAGCTGTTGTTCGGGCCGTCGACGGTCGCGGATGGGCGCGTGAACCTGATCGGCGCACTGCGCCGGTCGATGGCGACCACGGGCTACTCCGACCTCAAGGAGTTCCAGCGCGTCGAGGTCGTCGTGGCTCCATACAACGCTGGCTGACCCGCGCTGAGCCTGCAGCGAACCCCGGACTTCGGGGGGATTCCCGCCGGTAGAATGGAGTAGAAGCCAGCAATCGGAGGAGTCACCATGGTCGACGTGCGGCGCGTGAAGCTGCCCGGAGTCGGAGTGCTGCACACCTTCGTGACCGATGACGGCGGCAAGGTGGGAGTGATCACCCACCGCTCGGGCCACAGCGATCTCATCACCTTCTCCGACGCGGAGGACGGCGCCGACGCGGCCAAGGTTTCGCTGCGGCTCGACGAAGACGAAGCACACACGCTCGCGGAACTGCTCGGCGGCACCCGCATCACGGAGTCGCTCTCGAGCCTCGACCAGATTCCCGGCCTTTCGATCGACTGGTTCACGGTCGACTACGAGGACCACATCGCCGGTCAGGTGCTCGGCGATCTGGGAAGCCGGGGTGTCGTGGGGCTTACCGTCGTCGCGGTGGTTCGCGGCGAATCCGCCAACCCGGCCCCTGCCGGTGACTTCAAGGTCTTCCCCGGTGACACGCTCGTGGTCGCCGGTTCGCCCGAGAAGGTCGCGAAGGCCTTCACCTACTACCGCACTGGTGAGCTCAAGGCGAAGACGCCTGTTGATTCCCCGCCCGGAGACTAGTCGTGCACGTGGGTGAGGACCTTCTGGTTCTCGGCATCCTGTTCGTAATCGCATATGTTCTCGGACGCCTCGGCAAGTTCATCGGGCTGCCGGCGATTCCGATCTACATGCTGGTCGGTCTGATCGCGAGCCCGCATTTCCACCTGTTCCCGCTGAACTTCCAGGCAGCGGATGTCGAACTCATCGCCGTCTTCGGCCTCATCTTCCTGCTGTTCAGTCTCGGCCTCGAGTTCGACCAAGACGAGTTCTACGGCAACGCTGGCAAGCTGCTGGTCTCCGGCGGTACGCGCATCGCGATCAACATGGCGGTCGGTTTCGCCTTCGGCCTGTGGGTGGGCTGGGGAACCCGGGAAGCCCTGATCATCGCCGGAATGACGGCCACGTCATCCAGCGCGATCATCACGAAGTTGTTCATCGAACTGCGCCGACTGGCCAACCGCGAAACCCCCGTGATCCTCGGCATCATGGTGATCGAAGACGTCTTCATCGCGATCTACCTCGCGATCGTCGCCGTGATCATCGGCGGCGAGACCGACATCGGTTCGATCGTGGTGCAGCTGCTGATCTCGTTCGCCTTCCTGATCGCAATGTTCGTGCTCGCCCGCTGGGGCGGCAAGGTGGTCTCTCGCCTGATCCGCACCAAGGACGACGAGCTGTTCACGATCCTGTTCTTCGGCCTCGCCGTGGCCTTCGGCGGTATCGGCGAACTGCTCGGGGTGTCGGACGCGATCGGCGCCTTCCTCATCGGCCTGGTGCTCGGTGCCACGCGATTCCGTGGGCGGATAGAGCAGCTGGCGCTCCCGCTGCGTGACGTGTTCGGTGCCTTTTTCTTCCTGAACTTCGGGCTCGCACTCGACCCGTCGACGTTCGGGCAGGTGATCTGGCCGGTCGCCGGCGCAGTGCTCATCACGATCGTGGTCAACTTGGCCGGCGGCCAACTCATCGCCGTGCTTAACAAGCTCACCCCAGCGCAGGGCTTCAACGCGGGGGCGATGCTGCAGAACCGCGGCGAGTTCGCCCTCATCCTGGCAACGCTTGCCACCGCTGCGGGCCTCGACGCCCGACTCACGCCGTTCGCCGGGCTCTACGTGCTGGTGATGGCGGTCGCCGGGCCGCTGCTCGCCGTCAACTCCGAGAAGATCGGGGCGGCCATCTTCCGCACGAAGAAGAAGCCGGTGCGGTCGGCCGAAGAGGAGCGGATGCGCGCCGAGAACATCGCACTCATGGAGGCCGCCACCTCCGGCCTCGAGTCGGAGGAACCGGGCGCCGACGAGGAGCAGGTCGTCGAACTGGGCCCCATCGTCGCGCCCCCGCCACAGTCCGTTGACAGGCTGAGGGAGCAGGCTTCCCAGCAGTCGGACGAACAGTTCGAACGCAAGAGAGATCCGGAGTACTAGGGCACGTGGCAAGTCACACCACTATGTGGTCAGTTGCGAGGCGGCCGCGTTGGATCGCCGCACTGCTGCTCGCCCTCATCATCGCGGCAGGGTTCGCCGCCCTCAGCCAGTGGCAGCTCGCCCGGTCGGTGGAGAGCGCAACCGTTGTGGTGCGCACCACCGAGACCGTGCTGCCGCTCGAGTCGATCGCGAAGCCAGACGGCCCCGTAACGAGCGTCTCAGCCGGCCAACTGGTGTCGACCAGCGGCACCGCCGTGCCCGGCGATTACGTGGTGCTCTCGGGGCGCATCAACCTCGGATCCATGGGGTACTGGGTGGTCGAGCATGTCGAGACCGAGGGTGGGCCCAGCCTGGCCGTGGCGCTCGGGTGGACGAAGGACGGCGGCGTGGCGGCATCCATCGCCTCGAAACTCGACGGCGGGCCGACGGAGGTCAACGGCCGCTACCTGCCCACCGAAGCGCCGCAGGACACGGACTTCGAACACAGCGATTCCGCCATGTCGACCGCTGCGCTCGTCAACCAGTGGGCGGATGCCACGCCCTCCGTCTACTCGGGCTACGTCGTGTCGACGACCGCACCCGCCGGACTCGCGCCGATCAGCTCGCCCCGCCCGCAGGACGAAGTGACGCTCAACTGGCTCAACGTGTTCTACGCGATCGAATGGGTGATCTTCGCGGCCTTCGCCGTCTACCTCTGGTACCGGCTGGTGAAGGATGCCTGGGAGCGCGAGCGTGAGGAAGCCACCCAGCAAACGGCCCCGTAAACTAGGAGCATGCCCGTGAAGCCCAGGCCCGCCGATCTGCCGAAGATTCCGGGGGCGCTTCGCCTCTACCGGGTCTCCGCGTACATCACGGGCTCCCTCCTGCTCCTGCTCTGTCTAGAACTTCTGGTTCGCTACGTCTTCGGACATGACCTCGAACTGGGCGGACAACGCGGGTTCCTCGCGCTCACGCCCAAAGCGGAGGTCACCGGGCTCAACCTCAGTACCGGCGTGCTGATCGTGCACGGCTGGTTCTACGTGCTGTACCTGTTCTCCGACTTCCGCCTGTGGAGCCTCATGCGCTGGCCGTTCACGCGGTTCATCCTGATCGCGCTGGGCGGCGTCGTGCCGTTCCTGTCGTTCATCGTCGAGCACTTCATCGCTCGCCGCACCCGCGCGGAGCTCGCAGAGCTGCAGCAGGCTGCGCCGCAGAAAGCCACGCCTGAAACGATCACGGGAGCCACGAATTAGCGAGACGTCGCAGAACCCGGTGCTGGTCGTCGACTTCGGCGCGCAGTACGCCCAGCT
>JBDUEC010000136.1:0-6156 GCA_040002655.1 Rhodoglobus sp.
AGCGTGAACAGGTAGAAGATGCCGATCGCCCAGATCGCCCAGACCACCGACTTGCGAGCCTCCTTCGCGGTGGGCACCGTGTAGAACCGCATGAGCACGTGCGGGAGTCCGGCAGTGCCGAGCACCAGGGCGAGCGCCAGCGAGATGAAGTCGATCCTCGACAGGTCGGTCAACCCGTACTGTGCGCCGGGGGCGAGCAGGTTCTTGCCCTCCGGGGCGTTGGCCTGGGCGGCGCCCAACAGCTCGGAGAGGTTGAAGCCGTGCAGTGCGAGCACCCACACGAACATCACACCGGCGCCGATGATCAGCAGTGTCGCCTTGATGATCTGCACCCACGTGGTGCCCTTCATGCCACCAACGAGCACGTAGATGATCATCACGGCGCCGACCACGGCGATCACCGCGCCCTGGCCGACCTTGTCGTTCACTCCGAGCAGAAGAGCTACGAGTCCGCCCGCGCCGGCCATCTGGGCCAACAGGTAGAAGAAGCACACGATCAGCGTCGAGATCGCCGCCGCCATGCGCACCGGGCGCTCCTTCAGGCGGAACGAGAGCACGTCCGCCATGGTGAAACGACCGGTGTTCCGCAGCAGCTCGGCGACGAGGAGCAGCGCAACCAGCCATGCGACCAGGAAGCCGATCGAGTAGAGGAACCCGTCGTATCCGTTGATGGCGATCGCACCGCAGATTCCGAGGAAGGATGCCGCAGACAGGTAGTCGCCGGCAATCGCGGTGCCATTCTGGGCCCCGGTGAACGACCGGCCGGCCGCGTAGTAGTCCGATGCGGTCTTGTTGTTGCGGCTCGCACGCAGCACGATCACCAGGGTGACGACCACGAAGGCGCCGAAGATGACGATGTTGAGGATCGGGTTTCCGACGCTCGTCGCGACGGGCGCTGCGGCAGTGAGTGATGCGATCATCGCGCCCCCTCCTTCGCCTCGAGATCGGAGCGGATCTCATCGGCCAGCGGGTCGAGACGGCGATTGGCGTACGACACGTACCACATCGTGATTGCGAAGGTCGTGACGAACTGGCCGAGGCCGAAGAGCAGCCCGATGTTCACGTTGCCGAAGACCGGGGTGGCCATGAAGTCGTGGGCGTAGTCCGCGAGCAGAACATAGGCGAAATACCAGAGCAGGAAGAACAGGGCCACGGGGAGCACGAAACTCCGGTGTCTTTTTTTCAGCGTTCGGAACTTGTCTGAGTCCTGTGTCTCAATGAACTCGGCACCAGTGGTCGAAGAAGTTCTCATTGCATCCCCTCGCTGTTGCAACGCACGTCGGTGTGCGCCCGAGACCATCTAGGCAGACCCCCCGTAGGGGTGTCAAGGGGTGTTGCCTCGGTGGTCGAGGCGGCGGAGCCGGTCTCGAGACCTACCTACCCGAACAGGGCGGGGAACGATGCCGCAGCCCACGGATACCCCACAAAAATCGTGGTGTCGATGAGGGCGTGGGCGATCACCAGCGGCAGTACTCGCCCACTGCGCTTGCCAGAAGACCGCACGTAGAGCCAGCCGAACAGCACACCCATCGCGAAGTTGCCCACGAACGCACCGAAGCCCTGGTAGAGGTGATAGCTACCGCGCAGGGTGGCGCTCACCAGGATGATCGGCCAGGTCTTCCAGCCGAGGTCGCGCAGACGGGCAAAGAGGTAGCCGACCACGATGACCTCCTCCTGCAGGCCAGCCCGCACAGCCGAAAGCACGAGAACGGGAATGGTCCACCAGTAGGCGTCGAGGGCAGTCGGCACCACGTGCACGGTAATGCCGAGGGCACGACCGGCGAGGTAGACACCGATGCCAGGGATGCCGATGATCAGTGCGAGCGCGACCCCCCAGCCCGCGTCGCGCGCCGGCTTGGTGAAGTCGATGCCGAGGCGACTCAGGTGCGGCCGGGTCGTCTGCCACAGCAGGAACGCCACCAGCGCGACGGGAACGAGATCGAAGAAGATGCCCATGAGCTGGTAGATCAGATCGAATGTGGGCCGATCACTGAGAGACGAGTTGAGAGTCGCGGTCTGCTGCGACAGCGTGGTGGCCTGCGTCACGCGGTTCACGATGGAGACGATCGAGTAGGCAGCGGATGCCCCGAGTGAGAGCCCGAGCACGATGAGCACTTCCGCGCCGATGCGCCGCCGCCCGAGTACCTCAGTGGTCACCAAGGCACTCTACGACTCACCCGGCTGGACGCTGGCTGGGCGCTCCCGGGCAACGGCGGTCGATGGCTCCAAATCCGGGGACGTTGCCGACCGGGTTCTTTGGAGGGATTCGATAGTTGCGCAGTGCAAAGTACTTTTGCGGATTCCGCGTGAGACGCTGGATTGGGGCACCCGCTTGCGGTGGTCGCAACTATGTTGCGTTTGGAGTCTTCTGAACACAGTTAAATTGTGCCGAGCGCAATGATCGCTATTCCGCGTTACCACTGTGTAACGTTTCCGCCTATGGTTTTGCAGGGGTAATACCCCCGTTTAGGGTGTGAACTATCAAGCGCGGCCAACTCTAGGAAAAGTTGTTCCGTTAGCTCATCTTGCACAGGAGGAAAATTGAGAATCAAGCGATTCGGGGCAGCTGCCGCCGTCGTCGCTGCTGGTGCTCTCATCCTCTCGGGCTGCGCAGCGCCGCAGTCCGAGATCGTTGAGGGTTCATCACTGGCAGTGGCGTGGAACCAGCCGTTCTACTCATACAACGGCGCAACGTCGTTCGGTAACGCCACAGCGAACAACAACATCATCTATTCGACGAACGCGGGGTTCAACTACTACGACAACACCCCCAAGCTCGTCCAGGACACGTCCTTCGGCTCATACGAGAAGATCTCGGACGACCCGCTGACGGTCAAGTACACGATCGCCGATGGCGTGAAGTGGTCTGACGGCACCCCGGTTGACGCTGCCGACCTCCTCCTCAACTGGGCGGCCCTCTCCGGTGCTGACAACACGCCGGACTTCGACTCCTCGAAGTACACCGACCCCGACACCGGCGAGTTCACCGATGACTTCCCGACCGACGTCGTGTTCTTCGACTCCGGCCAGGACCCGTCGAACCCGCAGGGCCTCGGCCTGGTGAGCGGCACCCCGAAGGTGAGCGACGACAAGAAGTCGATCACCATGACGTACGACTCCCCGTACGTTGACTGGGAGCTCGCCTTCACCTCCGTCGGCCTGCCGGCCCACGTCATCGCCGAGCACGCACTCTCGCTCACCGACCCGCAGAAGGCCAAGGACGCCGTCATCAAGGCGATCGAGGACAAGGACGAGAAGACGCTCGCGTCGCTCTCCAGCTTCTGGAACACCGGATTCAACTTCACGGAGATGCCGAAGGACAAGAGCCTCGTCGTCAGCGATGGCCCGTACACGATCAGCGACTTCGTTGCTGACCAGTACGTGACCCTCACCGCGAACAAGAACTACACCGGCAAGCTGCAGCCCAAGGTCGCAGAGATCACGGTTCGCTTCATCACTGACCCGCTCGCAGCAGTGCAGGCGCTTCAGAACGGTGAAGTCCAGGTCATCTCACCCCAGGCCACGGCCGACGTCGCAGACGCCCTCAAGGCACTCGGCAACGTCACCGTCATCGGTGGTTACGAAGGAACCTACGAGCACATCGACCTCCAGTTCGACCAGTCGAAGAGCAACCAGTTCCAGAACCCGAAGGTGCGCGAGGCGTTCATGAAGGTGATCCCCCGTCAGGAGATCGTCGACAAGCTCATCAAGCCGATCCAGGAAGACGCCACTGTTCGTAACTCGCAGGTCTTCCTGCCGGGTGCGAAGGGCTACGACGAGTCGGTTGCCGACAACGGTTCCGCCGCGTACAAGGATGTCGACATCGATGGTGCGAAGGCCCTGCTTGCAGAAGCTGGCGTCGTCAACCCCGAGGTCTGCATGCTCTTCTCGTCGACGAACCCTCGCCGCGCGAACGAGTTCCTGCTCATCCAGCAGTCGGCCGCACTTGCGGGCATCAACGTCACGGACTGCTCCAGCCCTGACTGGGGTGGCCTGCTCGGTACGCCGGGTGCGTATGACGCTTCTCTCTTCGGATGGCAGTCGACGAGCCTTGGTGTGACCAACGGCCCGCCGCCGACGTTCACCACCGGTGGCGTCAACAACCTCAACTTCTACAGCAACCCCGACATGGACAAGCTGACCAAGGAGCTGGGTGCCGAGTTCGACCTGGACAAGCAGATCGACATCGAGAAGAAGATCGACAAGCTGCTCTGGAGTGACTTCTACGGAGTTACGATCTTCCAGTTCCCGGCGGTCACAGCGTTCGACCCGTCGAAGATCAGCGGTATCGCTCCTTCGACGCTCGCGCCGACCATCTTCTGGAACATCTGGGATTGGCAGCCTGTCGCCTCGAAGTAGGTAAGCCCTCGGCTTACCGACTCACAGAGTCAGGTAACTAATTCGGGCGCTGGGACCACTCGTGGTCCCAGCGCCCACCCTTCGATGACCCGTAGTTAGGCAGGTGCCATAGCGTCATGGCAACATTCGTAATCAGGCGTCTGATCGCCTCGATCTTCATTCTTCTGGCCGCCACGTACCTCATGTACCTGTTGGTGGCATCCTCCGGCGATCCCCTCGCCGACCTGCGCGACAGCACGTCGCCGCAGAAGGCGCAGCTCATGGAGCAGCGCACCCGGCTCCTCCATCTGGATGTGCCGCCGTTCCTGCGGTACTTCATCTGGATCGGCGGGGTCGGCCGGTGCTTCGTCGGCGCCTGTGACCTCGGTGTCACAGTGCAGAACCAGCCGGTCACCGTGCTGCTGCAGCAGGCGATCAGCTCGACTCTCGAGCTCGTTACGCTCTCGCAGATCATCGCCATCATCCTGGGCCTCATCATCGGTATCACCACGGCCCTGCGCCAGTACAGCGGCTACGACTACGGCGTGACGTTCATGGCCTTCCTGTTCTTCTCGCTCCCGATCTTCTGGGTCGCTGTGTTGCTCAAGCAGTACGTGGCCATCGGGTTCAACGACTTCCTGCAAGCACCCTCGATAGCCTCCTGGGTGATACCGATAGTCGCGGTGATTGCCGGGTTGATCTGGATGTCGATACTCCCGGGCAAACTGAAGTCAAAGCTGATCACGTTCGGCATCGCCGCCGTCGCGACCGCCGCGCTTCTTGTGTACATGCAGCTGTCGAACTGGTTCAGCTACCCGCATATCGGGATCGTCGGGATCGTTCTCACAGCGGCGGGGCTCGCCTTCGGCGTCACCGCGATCTCCACCGGATTGAAGAATCGCCGAGCCCTGCGTGCCTCGCTCATCGTTGCCGCACTGGGTGTCGTCGCCTACGTGCCGTTCCTGTACTACACCGTCGGCCTCCCGATCTGGGGTTGGCTCGGACTCGCCGTTCTCACGGTCGCAGTGAGCTGGGGCATCGGTTGGTTCCTGGGCGGCACCGACCGCCCCCCGGTGGCCCGCACGGCGGCGATCGTCGGGTTCCTCATGGGCGCAGTCATCTCGCTCGACCGCTTCATGCAGGTCTGGGATGACTATTCGTCGTCCGGGCGGATCAAGGGTCGTCCGATCGCCACCATCGGGTCGCAGACGCCAGGCCTCGAGGGATCGCTCTGGGTGCACGGCGTGGACGTGTTCACGCACCTCCTGCTGCCGACCCTCGCCCTCATCCTGATTTCGTTCGCCACCTACACGCGGTACTCCCGCGCGAGCCTGCTCGAGGTCATGAACCAGGACTACATCCGCACGGCTCGGTCCAAGGGCCTGACCGAGCGCACTGTTGTCGTGCGTCACGCGTTCCGCAACGCGCTCATCCCGATCGCCACGATCATCGCCTTTGACATCGGCGGCATCATCGGTGGAGCTGTCATCACGGAGCGGGTGTTCGGCTGGACCGGCATGGGCGCTCTGTTCCAAAACGGGCTGGACCACGTGGACCCGAACCCCGTGATGGCGTTCTTCCTCGTGACCGGCACCCTCGCCATCCTCTTCAACCTGATCGCAGACCTCGTGTACGCCGGTCTCGACCCGAGAATCCGGGTGTCCTAATGAGCAACATTCCCCCTCCCATCGAACAGCCCGGACACGTCGAGGGCGGCGTCACCGACGCAGAGAACTCGATCGAACTCAAGGAGATCGAGGGCCTCAGCCAGGGCCAGATCGTTCGCAAGCGGTTCTTCCGCCACAAGGGCGCGCTCGT
>JBDUEC010000137.1:0-6156 GCA_040002655.1 Rhodoglobus sp.
TCGAAGAGCCCCCTGTCGGATTCGAACCGACGACCCCCGCTTTACAAGAGCGGTGCTCTGGCCAACTGAGCTAAGGGGGCAAGACTGATCAATAGTACTTTGGTCGCGCGAGACGCGAAGTGCGAGACGCGAAGTCGAACGGCCCAGGGGCGATTAGCGTTGAGCCGTGAGCTCTGTACCTGCGGCGCGTTCGGCAGCCGTCATCCGCTTCGCCGTCGCCGCGTCGGTGCTGTTCGGCGTGGGCGTCGCCACCCAGTCGCGCATCAATGGTGAGCTCGCCCGCCAGCTCGACGACGGCTATGTCGCGGCGCTGATCTCGTTCGGCTCCGGGCTCGTGATTCTCTGTGTCGCGATGGCGATCATGCCGTCGGGCCGGCGCGGGCTCGGCGTCATCCGCTCACAATTGCGCGAGGGGCGGATGCCCTGGTGGTACCTCTTCGGCGGAGCGGCCGGCGCGTTCCTCGTGCTCTCGCAGGGGCTCACTGCGGCCCTGCTCGGCATCGCCCTGTTCACAGTTGCAATCGTGTGCGGCCAGACTCTGAGCGGGCTCCTCATCGACCGAAGTGGAATCGGTGCCGCCGCCCCCAAGCCGATCACACCGACGCGCCTGATCGGCTCAGCCCTCGCTCTGGTTGCCGTGCTGTTCGTGGTGTCGGCGCAGTTGCAGTCCGACATCCCGCTGTGGGCCCTGATCATGCCGTTCATCGGCGGCATCGGCATCGGCTGGCAGCAGGCTGTCAACGGCCAGGTGCGGGTGATCTCCGGTTCGCCGCTCACGGCGTCGTTCATCAACTTCGTGGTGGGCACGACGGCCCTGCTGATCGCCGCGGTCATCCACGTGTCGATCGTTGGCCTGCCGACCGCACTGCCCACGTCGCCGGTGCTCTACCTCGGCGGCTTGGTTGGTGTGGTGTTCATCGCCGGCGCGGCGATCGTCGCCCCGATCACCGGGGTGCTGTTGCTCGGCCTCGGCACTATCGCGGGCCAGCTGGTCGCGTCACTGCTACTCGACCTGTTCCTGCCGGTTGCGTCGCATCAGGTCACCTGGATCACCGTGCTGGGCACCGCCCTCACCCTCGTTGCCGTGGCGATTGCAGCGTTGCCGAGCAAACGGACTACAACGAACTGAGCACAGACTCCGGGTCGAACGGTGCCTTCTTCTCCGGGCGCTCCTTCTCGGGCCGACCCACGTAGAGCCAGCCAAGCAGCTTCTCGTTGTCGGCGAGCCCGTGTACGCGGCGCACCGCGTCTGCGCGGGTGTGCCCTCCGGTGCGCCACATGACACCCCAGCCGGCCCCGTTGAGCACGAGGCTCAGCAGGTGGCCCACACCAGCGGCCGCGGCATCCTGCTCCCATTCGGCCACTTTGAAACTGGGCTGGTGGATGGCCACGATTGCAATCAAGAGGGATGCCCGCAGCGGCTTGGCCGCCAAACGCGCGGCATCCTCACCGAACAGCCCACTCGTCTCCACGAACGCCGCACCGAGAAGTTCACGGGAGTCTCCCCGCAACTCGATGAGCCGCCATGGACGTAGCGCGCCGTGGTCGGCAACCGACGTGACCGCCGAGACGAATGGCAGCAGCTCCTCGTGGGTGGGAGCCTCTGCGGTCACCACGGCGTGCGACCTGCGGCCGGCCACCGCGTCGGCGAGAGAAATCAGTCTTCCTTGAAGTCGAGCGAGAGCGAGTTCATGCAGTACCGGTCGCCGGTGGGGGTCTGGTACGCGTCGTCGAAAAGGTGCCCGAGGTGCGAGCCGCAGTTGGCGCACAGCACCTCGGTGCGGGTCATGCCGAGCGTCGAGTCGGTCTTCAGCTCGACGGCATCCGGGTTGACTGATTCGAAGAAGCTCGGCCAGCCCGAGCCGGAGTCGAACTTGGCGCCGCTGCGGAACAGCTCGGCGTGGCACGCTCCGCAGGTGTAGGTGCCCGGGCGCTTCTCGTCGAGCAGCGCGCCACTCCACGGGCGCTCGGTGGCGGCCTCGCGCAGGATCGAGTACTTGTCGCCGAGCTCGTCGCGCCACTCCTGCTCGGTCTTCGTTACGTTGTAGGTCATTTCGCCCTCCTAAAGGGAAGAAGTCTTGCTCCCCATTAAACTCGCGATCGTGCCCGAAAATCCCATCGTGAAGAAGTCGTGGGGTGAACTCACAACCGAGGAGCTCTACTCCCTGCTCAAGCTGCGCACCGACGTGTTCTTCGTCGAGCAGAAGATCGACGAGGAGGAACTGGACAACCGCGACCTCGAGCCGACCACAGTGCACCTCTGGATAGCGGATGCCGCCGGCACGGCCGCGTACCTCCGCGTGCTGTACGACCCGGCTCCCGAACACCGGGACGCCCACCGGGTGCCCGGCCGCGTGGTCGTGCGCGCGGACCGGAGGGGCGAAGGACTCGCCCAGGTGCTGTTCCAGCGTGTGATCGATGAGTTCGGCAGCGAACCGCTGCTGCTGCATGCCCAGGAGTACGTTGCGCCGCTGTATGCGAAGTTCGGCTTCGTGGCGTTCGGCGAACCGTATCTGGAGGCGGGCATCCGCCATCTGTCGATGTATCGCGAACCGGGTAGTTAGCGGCGTTGCTGCCGGGGTCGCGCGCCAGGGCCGCCCTAGGATTGGCGCGACAGCGAGGGGTCACCGCGTGGGAGCACAACCGGAGCGAGCGCAGCCACCTGCCGTCGAGCTGGCCGACCGCGACCGCCGCATTCTTGAGTTCGAGCGCCAGTGGTGGCGTCACGCTGGCGCAAAAGAAGAAGCCATCCGTTCGGAGTTCGGGCTCAGCGCGGCCCGCTATTATCAACTGCTGAACGCAGTGATCGATTCGCCCGCGGCCGTGCGCCACGATCCGATGCTGGTCAAACGACTGCAGCGCGCCAGGGATGCCAGAACGGCGGCTCGGGCCGCTCGAGCATTCGGAAGCACTGAGAGCCACACCGATGACGAGGAATGACCGACTGACCTATGGCCAGGTACCAGAAAGACCAGTTCGACCAGCAGCCTGACGACCTGCTCCGCGTCGGTGCGCACCGTGGACCTCGCAAGAAGGGGCGCGGCTGGATCGCTTTTGCGTGGGCGGCCCTCGCCACCGGCGTACTGATCATCGGCGGCCTGTACGGACTGTCCCGCCTGGTCGACGGGCTGAACTTCGAGCTCCCCATCTTCGGCAGCGCCTCAACGCCGACGCCCACGCCGACGCCTACGCCCACGGCAACCCCGCTCACTGACCCGACCACTCTCGACCCCGCGCGCGCGATCTCGATCACCGTGCTCAACGGCACCGCGACGGCCGACCTCGAGGACACCGTCGGCGACAAGCTCACCGCTGCCGGATGGCCGGTGGGCGCCCGCACTCAGGCGTCGGAGAAGACTGTCGCGAAGACCCTGATCTACTACAGCGATCCGGCCAACGAAGACGTCGCTCGCGGGCTCGCACTCGCGCTGGGTGTCGGCGACATCCGCTTGAGCGACGCCTTCCCGGGGGCCCCGGTCACCGTGGTGCTCGGCGCCGACTACCCCCTCGTTCCGCCAGCCGGCTAAAGACCCGATTCGGGCCAAAAACCGGCCCGCGATAACCGTTGTGTTACGCCCGGATTAAGTTCTGGCACATTTCATCGTTCCACGCCTGAACCCCCCTCCCCGCGGTCGTTCTCCTCGGCTAGCATCTGGGAATTGACTCGGTCGTGCGGCACCCGCATGGGCCGAACGGCACAGCAGGGAGTAAGACATGGCGAACGGAACCGTGAAGTGGTTCAACGCTGAAAAGGGCTACGGTTTCATCACCGTCGACGAGGGTGGACAGGACGTCTTCGTCCACTACTCCGCGATCGACATGGGTGGCTACAAGGTTCTCGAAGAGGGCCAGCAAGTGGTCTTCGAAGTTGGCACCGGCAGCAAGGGTCCGCAGGCGGAGTCGGTTCGACTCGCCTGACCCGCAGGATCCTGCTGCGAGCGCCGT
Source organism: Rhodoglobus sp. (assembly GCA_040002655.1). GTDB lineage: Bacteria > Actinomycetota > Actinomycetes > Actinomycetales > Microbacteriaceae > Rhodoglobus. The sequence continues at coordinate 3,946 of JBDUEC010000137.1, forward strand.
CCACGGAAACGTGGGCGGCGCTTCGTGCTTAACGACCCGCCTGGGCGGCCGGGAGCTCACTTGCACTCACAGGTGCAGAGTGCCAAGATTGTCTCTGGCACTCGCATGGTTCGAGTGCTAAAGAATTCAGCTGCAGAAACGTCCGGGAGGGACGAGAAACACACATGGCAAAGATCATTGCTTTCAACGAAGAGGCCCGTCGCGGCCTTGAGCGCGGCCTCAACATTCTGGCCGACGCCGTCAAGGTGACGCTCGGCCCGCGCGGTCGCAACGTCGTGCTCGAGAAGAAGTGGGGCGCCCCCACCATCACGAACGACGGTGTCTCCATCGCCAAGGAGATCGAACTCGACGACCCGTACGAGAAGATCGGTGCCGAGCTCGTCAAAGAGGTCGCCAAGAAGACGGATGACGTCGCAGGCGACGGCACGACCACCTCGGTCGTTCTCGCCCAGGCTCTCGTTCGCGAAGGACTGCGCAACGTTGCAGCCGGTGCTGACCCGATCAGCCTGAAGAAGGGCATCGAGAAGGCCGTCACGGCCGTCATCGAGGCACTCGTTGCCAGCGCCAAGGAGATCGAGACCAAGGAAGAGATCGCGGCCACCGCATCCATTTCCGCCGGTGACCCCGAGATCGGTGCCCTGATCGCCGAGGCGATCGACAAGGTCGGCAAGGAGGGTGTTGTCACCGTCGAGGAGTCGAACACCTTCGGCACCGAGCTCGAGCTCACCGAGGGAATGCGCTTCGACAAGGGTTACCTGTCGGCGTACTTCGTCACCGACCCCGAGCGCCAGGAAGCGGTCTTCGAAGACCCCTACATCCTGATCGTCAACGGCAAGATCTCGAACATCAAGGATCTGCTGCCGATCGTCGACAAGGTGATCCAGTCGGGCAAGCAGCTGCTCATCATCGCCGAAGACGTGGATGGCGAGGCTCTCGCGACCCTCATCGTCAACAAGATCCGCGGCATCTTCAAGTCCGTCGCTGTCAAGGCTCCGGGCTTCGGCGACCGTCGCAAGGCGCAGCTGCAGGACATCGCCATCCTCACCGGTGGCCAGGTCATCTCCGAGGAGGTCGGTCTCAAGCTCGAGAACGCCACCCTCGACCTGCTCGGCCGCGCACGCAAGGTGGTCATCACCAAGGACGAGACCACGATCATCGAGGGCTCGGGCGACCAGGATGCCATCGCCGGTCGCGTGAAGCAGATCCGCGCAGAGATCGAGAACACCGATAGCGACTACGACCGCGAGAAGCTCCAGGAGCGCCTCGCGAAGCTCGCCGGCGGCGTCGCGGTGATCAAGGCCGGAGCGGCGACCGAGGTCGAGCTCAAGGAGCGCAAGCACCGCATCGAGGATGCCGTGCGCAACGCCAAGGCTGCAGTCGAGGAGGGCATCGTCGCCGGTGGTGGCGTCGCGCTCATCCAGGCCGGCAAGATCGCCTTCGACAGCAAGGCCGTCAAGGGCCTGACCGGTGACGAGGCAACGGGTGCGAACATCGTGCGCGTGGCCATCGACGCCCCGCTCAAGCAGATCGCGCTCAACGCCGGTCTCGAGCCCGGTGTTGTCGCTGACAAGGTGCGCAACCTGCCCGTCGGCCACGGCCTCAACGCCGCGACCGGTGAGTACGTTGACATGCTGGCCGCTGGTATCAATGACCCGGTGAAGGTGACGCGCTCCGCGCTGCTGAACGCCGCGTCGATCGCCGGCCTGTTCCTGACCACCGAAGCCGTGGTCGCGGACAAGCCGGAGAAGTCGCAGCCTCCGATGGGTGACCCGTCGGGCGGTATGGACTTTTGATCGTAAGTTGACGCCGCGAAGCGGCATCAACTGAAGGTCAAAGGTTGAGGAGCGCCGCGAAGCGCCCTGGGCCCACGCCGAGCAGTCCGGCGGATCGCGAAGCGATCTGCCGGCGGCTTGGTGGGGACTCGAAACCTAGACACAACGCACAACGCAAACGGGCGGTCCTCTTCCGAGGGCCGCCCGTTTCGTGTTGCCGTTCAAGTTGTGCGGGCCGGTTCGGGTCATCGCGGGCCGGCATGCCAGCCCGCGATGACCGAAGTGGCCCGGATCGCCGTGGTCTCGAGACCGTCGCTGCGCTCCGCCTCGACCAGCGAGGAAGGCTACGCTCCGCCTCGACCGGCGAGGCGGCGTCACCAGCGTGCTAGTGCTGGAACAGCCGCGCGTTGGCCTGCTCGATTTCGGCGTACTGCTGGCC
>JBDUEC010000138.1:0-6150 GCA_040002655.1 Rhodoglobus sp.
CCGGCCTGATCCGCTGTGGGAGGATTCTCTACATGCTCCGTTGGTTGACCGCAGGCGAATCCCACGGCCCCGAACTGATCGCGATTCTCGAGGGCCTGCCGGCCGGCGTGCCGGTCTCGGCGGCACTGATCCAGGCCGACTTGGTGCGTCGCACACTCGGCTATGGCCGCGGAGCGCGAATGAAGTTCGAGCAGGACGAGCTGCACATCAGCGGCGGTGTTCGCTTCGGCGAATCGATGGGCAGCCCCGTTGCACTCCGCATCGGCAACACGGAATGGCCGCGCTGGGTCGAGGTCATGTCGGCAGAGCCGGTTGACCTCGAGTCGCTGCCGAAGGGCCGCGGAGCTCCGCTCACCCGTCCGCGACCGGGCCACGCCGACCTGGTCGGCATGCAGAAGTACGGCTTCGACGAAGCCAGAAATGTGCTCGAGCGCGCAAGCGCCCGCGAGACCGCGGCCCGCGTTGCGCTGGGGGCCGTGGCGCGATCCTTCCTCAAGGAGCTCGGCGTCGAGCTGGTTGCCCACACCCTGTCGATCGGGCCGGTACGGGTGCCCGAGGGCGCCGAGCTACCTCGGCCGAGCGACGTCGGGGTGCTCGACGCCGATCCGCTGCGGTGCTTCGACGCCGCGACATCCGCTCTCATGGTCGCCGAAGTCGACAAGGCACACGAAGACGGCGACACGCTCGGGGGAGTCGTCGAGGTGCTCGCCTATGGGCTGCCACCTGGCCTCGGTTCGTACACGCACTGGGACAAGCGGCTCGATGCCCAGCTCGCGGGGGCCCTCATGGGCATCCAGGCGATCAAGGGTGTCGAGGTCGGCGACGGTTTTCTCACGACCACCCGTCGCGGCTCCGAGGCCCACGACGAGCTCTTCCAGACGGATGCCGGCATCGCCCGCCAGACCGACAAGGCGGGTGGCACCGAGGGCGGCATGTCCACCGGCACCGTGTTGCGCGTGCGTGCGGGCATGAAGCCGATCTCGACCGTTCCGCACGCCCTGCGCACGGTGGACGTCGCCACCGGCGCGGCAGCAGAAGCCCACCACCAGCGCTCAGACGTGTGCGCCGTGCCCGCCGCCGGTGTCGTCGCCGAAGCCATGGTCGCGCTCGTGCTGGCCAACTCCGTGCTCGAGAAGTTCGGCGGCGACTCGATCCACGAGACCCGCAGAAACCTGCACTCCTACCTGGCGGCGATCCCCGAATCGCTCACCACGCTGCCGTGACCGCGGTAGTACTCATCGGTGCCCCCGGCGCGGGCAAGACCCGCACCGGGCGTCGCGTGGCCCGACTCCTCGGCGTTCCCTTCGTGGACACCGACAAGCGCATCGTCGCGGCGAACGGTCCGATCGCGGAGATCTTCGCCCGCTACGGCGAGCCGCACTTCCGCACCCTGGAGCGCAACGAGGTGGCCAAAGCGCTCACCGAGAACGCTGTCGTGACCCTCGGAGCCGGCGCGGTGCTGAGCCCGGAGACGCAGGCGCTGCTCGCCGGGCACAGGGTCGTTCAACTCACCGTGAAGCCCGAGGCTGTCGCGGTGCGAATTGCGGACGGCAAGCGTCCGCTGCTGGCCAACGGCGTCGACGGCTGGGAGGCGCTGGTCGCGAGCCGGCAGCCGATCTACGACCGGCTGTCGCAGCACTCGATCGACACGTCGCGTCGTCCCCTCGACGGGGTCGCGGCCGAGATCGTCACCTGGCTGAAGGAGAATCCCGCGTGAGCGACACCACCACGATCCACGTCGGCGGGGACGACGGCTACGACGTGCTCGTCGGCCGTGGCATCCTCGCCGGGATCGCCGAGCAGCTCGGGACGAAGGTCGCAAAGGTGCTGATCGTGCATCCACCGACGGTCGGTGCCATGGCGACCGCCCTGCGCGAGAGCCTGCTCGACCGGTACGAGGTGATCCTGGCCGAGGTTCCCGACGCCGAGGATGCCAAGCGCGTCGAGGTCGCGGCCTTCTGCTGGCAGATCATGGGGCAGACCGACTTCACCCGAACGGATGCCGTGATCGGCCTGGGCGGGGGAGCCGCGACCGACCTCGCGGGCTTCGTTGCCGCCACCTGGCTGCGTGGGGTGAAGCTCGTGCAGGTGCCGACGTCCGTGCTGGGCATGGTGGACGCATCCGTGGGCGGCAAGACCGGGATCAACACCGCGGAGGGCAAGAACCTGGTGGGCGCGTTCTACGCCCCGGCCGCCGTGATCGTCGACCTCGACCTGCTCGAGCACTTGCCACGGAATGAGATCCTGGCCGGGTTCGCCGAGATCGTGAAGTGTGGTTTCATCGCAGAGCCCGAGATCCTGGACATCATCGAAGCGGATGTCGACCGCGTCACCGACCCGTCGACGCCCGAATTCCGCCGCGTGATCGAGCTCTCGATCGCGCTCAAGGCGCGCGTGGTCACCGAGGATTTCAAGGAATCGGGCCTGCGCGAGATTCTCAACTACGGTCACACCCTCGGCCACGCGATCGAGCACGCGGAGCGCTACCGCTGGCGGCACGGCGCCGCGATCTCCGTGGGCATGGTGTTCGCTGCCGAGCTTGCACGCCTCACCGGCTCGCTGTCGGATGCGGTGGTCGACCGGCACCGCAGCATCCTGTCGTCGCTCACCCTGCCGATCGACTACCCGATCGGCCGCTGGCCCACGCTGCTCGCGACCATGCAGCGGGATAAGAAGGCCCGCGCGGGGATGCTGCGGTTCATCGTGCTCGACGATGTCGCCAAGCCCTCCGTGCTGACAGGGCCCGACGAGTCGCTGCTGTTCGCGGCGTACCAGGAGGTCGGGGTCTAGCTCCTCTGCTGGCGCGCCAACGCGTCTTGCTGGTTGAGTAGCGCGCCAGCGCGTATCGAAACCGCGCCAGCGGGTTGAGTAGGCCGCCCGCGGCCGTATCGAAAGCGGGCGTGCACGCACATCACCTCCCGGTGAAGTCCTTCTTGCTCAGTCGTGGCAGGTCGTTGAACTGGCTCGAGATAAGCGCCTCGCGCTTCTTGCGTGACCAGCCCTGCACCTGCTTCTCCCTCGCGTAGGCGTCATCGATCCGGTCAAACTCCTGCGCGTACACGAGTTCAACCGGAAGCCGTTTGCTCGTGTAGACACTGCCAAGACCGGTCGAATGTTGCCAGAGGCGTTTCTCCAGGTCGCGAGTGCTTCCCACGTAGTAGCTGGTGTCAGCACAACGGAGGATGTAGATGAAGGGCATTGGCGATTGTCCTTCCACTGGTGCACTCTCCGCTCAGGCGATCCACAGGGTTTCGATACGCGCTGGCGCGCTACTCAACCAACGGGAGGCGCTCGATACACTCGAACCCGTGACCACTGTGCTCGTCCTCAACGGACCCAACCTCGGCCGCCTCGGCTCCCGCGAACCTGAGGTGTACGGCTCCGGCACGCTCGACGACCTGAGGGCGCAACTGGAGGCCGCGGTATCCGCTGGTCTGGAGATCGACCTCAGGCAGACGGATGACGAGGCCACCCTGATTGGATGGCTGCACGAAGCCGTCGACACGAAGTCGCCGGTCATCCTCAACCCTGCGGCGTTCACGCACTACTCGTACGCCCTGAGCGACGCGGCCAAGCTGGTGACCGCGGCGGGACTGATTCTCGTTGAGGTGCACCTGAGCAACCCGCACGCGCGCGAGGAGTTCCGGCACACCAGTGTCATCTCCGCGGTGGCGACCGGGGTGATCGCCGGGTTCGGCTTCGACTCGTACCTTCTCGCGCTGGAACTGGTCGCACGCCGCCTCGGGTAGACTTGACCGCTGCTCTTCAAGACGAACGGAATCTCTCATGGCCTCAACAGCTGACATCAGGAACGGCGTCGTTCTCAACATGGACGGCGGGCTGTGGACCGTCATCGAGTTCCAGCACGTGAAGCCCGGCAAGGGTGGCGCCTTCGTGCGCACCAAGGTGAAGAACGTGCGCACCGGCAAGACCGTGGACCGTACCTTCAACGCCGGCGCGAAGATCGAGACCGAGACCGTCGACCGTGCCGACTTCCAGTACCTGTACAAGGATGGCGACAACTTCGTCTTCATGGACTCCGCAACGTACGACCAGATCACCCTCACTCCGGTGCAGGTGGGCGACGCCGCCAACTTCATGCTGGAGAACCAGGCAGTGACTATCGCGCAGCACAACGGCGAGGCGCTCTATGTGGAGCTGCCCGCATCGGTCGTGCTCGAGATCACCTACACCGAGCCCGGCCTGCAGGGCGACCGTTCGACCGGCGGCACAAAGCCCGCGACCGTCGAGACCGGCTACCAGATCCAGGTTCCGCTCTTTCTCGAGCAGGGCACCAAGGTCAAGGTCGACACCCGTGACGGGTCGTACCTCGGCCGCGTCAACGACTAGCCGATGGGCGCCCGCACCAAGGCTCGCAAGCGCGCTCTCGACCTGCTCTACGGGGCGGATGTGCGCGAAGAGTCGATCAACGCAGCCCTCGCGGTGGAGACGGCACGCGCCGAAGCCGACCCGAAGCGCTCGAACTCCTGGCAGTACGCCCGCCAGATCGTGGTCGGGATCACCGAGCACGGCGACGAGATTGACGAGCTCATCGAGACGTACTCGCAGGGTTGGACGATCGCGCGGATGCCGGCCATCGACCGCGCGCTGCTGCGGATCGGAATCTGGGAGATCCTCTTCAACGACGAGGTGCCGGATGCCGTGGCGATCACAGAGGCCGTGGACTCCGCGCGACTGCACAGCACCGACGACTCAGCAGGGTTCGTGAACGGACTGCTCGGGCGGATCGCGGCGACGCGCTCCTAGCCCCAGGGATTTGACGCTCGGCGTACCGGCTCACCAGTCGCCAGCAGACCCTCGACTAGGTCTGCCAGGGTCGACGCCCCGCCCAGTGTCTCGAGTTCCGCGGCTATCGCGCGTGCCTTCTCAGAGAAGCCGGGCGTGTCCTTGACCCGGCGGTAGGCGCGTGCAACGGCGCGATCGGACGGATGCCCGGTGCCAAGGTCGACCCCGGCACCCGACCATCCCACCCGCGCCGCGATCTCGGGCTTGTCGAGGTCCCCGCCCGCGACGATGAGCGGAACACCATAGCTGAGCGTCTCGAGCACGCCACCCCAGCCACCGTTGGTGATCGCGACATCCACGAGCGGCAGCACGTCGGCGAACGGCAGGTAGGGGGCGACCCGGGCGTTGCCGGGAATCTCTGTCAGTGATGCTCCCGCCGTCGTGCCGAGCACCAGGGCACCGGAATCCGCAAGTCCCCGTAGCGCGGGTTCGAGCAGGTCGCCCGGGTCGATGTTGAAAGTTCCCTGTGTCACGAGAACGACGGGGGTGGCCGCGGCCGCGAGATCGGGCCACCAGTCCGGATGTTCGGTGGAAGCGGGTGAAGCGGCAGCGAGCCTGCCGACGAAGTGGAACTGCGAACCAAGGTCGGAGCGCGGGTACTCGAGCGATGGTGTGCCGGTGGCGGCGACCAGCCACGGTGAGTAGAGAACATCCGCGAACCGGGCGTGGGTCTTCGGCAGGCCGAGTTCGGCCCGTACCTGGCGGTACGCGCGGTCGAGGGGTGCGGAGGCGACACGGAACACGCCGCGTAGCACCGCATCCCGAACTGTTCCGACGGCTCCGAAGCCGGGCTGGAGCGCCAGCCCAGACGGCGGCATGTCCACACTCGGCAATGAGAGCGGCACGATGGACAGCGTCGCCCATGGCAGCTCAAGCAGTTCGGCGGCGAGGCCGGTGCCCACGCTCATCACATCGCCCACGATGAGATCGAAGGGCGTGACCGCGTGCGCCGCCACCATGTCTGTGGCCTGGCCGCTCCCCGTACGGATGAAGATGTGCTCGAGGTTGGCGAGCAAGCCGACCGCCCCGCGCTTGCCGACCTGCGGAAACGTCGCGGGCAGGTTGTGCTCGTCGAAGTCCGGGGCCGCCGACCAGGGGATGGCCCGTGCCCCGAGCTTCTCAAATCGATCAAGGTAGCGCGCCCCGGTGTACACGGCTACGTCGTGCCCTCGGTGCACGAGCTCCGCGACCACTCCGCTGACGGGAGCGGCATGGCCCGCGAATGGCATGACGGTCACGAGGATGCTGGCCATCACTCGACCATAGCGCGAGGTATAGTTCTCAAAAGACATCCTTTAAGTTCCGTCCAGAGAGGCGGGGAAGGAGGTCAGAATGACTGCACGC
>JBDUEC010000139.1:0-6126 GCA_040002655.1 Rhodoglobus sp.
CTGTTGTCATTGAGGCATGAGTGGCTAAAGTGAACCATCGCAGCGCACGCTGCGCTTTCGCGCGTCCACTGGAGTCCCGTGTCCATCGATGGCCCCACCACACCTCCGGCGGAGGGCACGATCACCCTCCTGTCGCCGGTGAAGCCCGGCCTCAGCATCCGCTCGATCCTGCTCATCATGCTGCTCTCCGTGAGCATCTTCTCGAGCATCGTGGTCGGGCTGATCGGATACGTGAACGGTCGCGATTCGCTGCGGGATGCCGCGTTCGATCGCCTCATCGAGGTGCGCGATTCGCGCGCCACTGCCATCGGCAGCCTGTTCGACACGATCAAGAGTTCCGTACTTCTTGCCAGCCGGAGCCGGGATGCCATCGAGGCCGTGCAGGCCTTCTCGACCGGGTTCCAGGAGCTGGAGACGGATCCGCTGAGCGATGAAGATCGCGCCACGCTCACGACCTACTACACCGACGACTTCGCGCCCCGGCTCGCGGCTGCGACCGGCGATCCGAGCGACCCGGCCACGTTCATCCCGACCGATAACGCGGAAAGCTACCTCAAGCTGCACTACACGGTGCCCTTCCCGACCTTCGAGGCCGCGCTGGCCAACAACGACGCGGGCGACGGCAGCGCCTGGTCGGCTGCGCACGCCCAGTACCACGACTACTTCCGCCGGCTCACGACGCTGAACCACTACGAAGACACCCTGCTGCTCGACGCGCAGGGCAATGTCGTGTACTCCGCCTTCAAGGGTGTGGACCTCGGCACGAACATCGTCACGGGGCCATTCCGCTTCAGCAACCTCGCTGTGGCGTACTCCGACGTGATGAGCGGAAACGTGCTCGACACCGTCAAGCTCACCGACTTCGCCAACTACGCACCGTCGCTGAATGTGCCGGCCGGATGGGCCGTCGCCCCGATCGGCGTCGACGCTGTCGTTATCGGAGCCATCGCGGTCGAACTCCCCATCGACACCATCAACTCCGTGATGACGGGGGACCACGACTGGGTCGCGAGCGGTCTGGGCGCCACCGGGGAGACGTATCTGGTTGGCGCCGGCGACCAGTTGATGCGATCGCCGTCGCGCGACCTGATCGAGGACCCGAAGAAGTACGCGAAGCTGGCGCTCGCCGCCGGCATCCCGTCGCAGACAGTGGACCAGGCGGTCACCGACAAGGACACGCTGCTCGTGCAGCCGGTGAACACGGTGGCCGTGCGGGCCGCCGAGCAGGGCAAGTCGGGCACGACCCTGGCTCCGGGGTACCTGGGGGGCGAGACTCTCGCCGCATACGCTCCACTCGAGTCCCTGGGCAACGACGGACTCAACTGGGTCATCGTGGCCGAGATCGACAGTGCGGAGGCCTTCGCCCCTGTCGATGCGTTCACCCGCAATCTGGTGCTGTCATCCGCTGTCATCGTGCTCGTGGTGTCGCTGCTCTCGCTCGTGATGGCGGGCGTGATCGTGCGGCCGCTGCGCCGACTGCGCGACGCCGCCAGGCGCATCTCCGCCGGCGAGCAGGGTGTGCAGGTCGACGCGGGCAGAAGCGACGAGTTGGCGGATGTCGCCGTCGCCTTCAACGATATGAGCCGCAGCTTGCAGGTGAAGGCCGCGCTGCTCGAGGAGCAGCAGAACGAGAACGAGCGGTTGCTGCTCTCCCTCATGCCGGAAACCATGGTGAAGAAGTACAAGGAGGGTGCGCAGACCATCGCCCTCGATCACCAGGAAGTCACCGTGATGTTTGCCGACATCGTGGGCTTCGAGTCGTTCAGCCGCGACCTGCCGTCGGAGCAGGCACTGGAGTTGCTCAATGAGATACTGAGCATCTTCGACGAAGCGGCCGACCGGTTCGGAATCGAGCGCGTGCGCACGACCCGCGCCGGCTATCTCGCCAGCTGTGGCATGACCATCCCGCGGGTCGACAACGCACGCCGCACCGTGGACTTCGCTATGGAGCTGCAGCGCATCCTGGAACGGTTCGGCGGCAAACACGGAGCGAGCCTCAACCTGCGCGCTGGCGTGGACACCGGCACCGTGACCAGCGGCCTCATCGGCCAGGGGCACATCGCCTACGACATGTGGGGCGACGCGGTGAGCATCGCCTTCCAAATTCAGGGCGGCAACCCGGAGCCCGGCATCTTCCTGACCCAGAGCGTGGTCGACCGGCTGCCCGATTCGGTGCACGTCTCCGCCGCAGGAAAGGTCAAGGGGGCGAACGGCGAGGAGGCGGTTTGGCGGATCGACTCCGACTCGGCTCCCATCGCTCCCCTGCCCGAGGCTGGGACCCAGGCGGGGTTCGTACCAGACCCCCAGATCTCCGGTGCGGACCAGGGCGAGTCTCCGGCAACTGCCCTCCCTGAGCCGGAACTGCTTGAGCCGACGCTGCCCGCCTCTCCCGAGCTCAGCCCCAACCAGCCGTCGCCCGTCGCCCCGATGGTTCAGCCGCCGGTGGTGACCCCTGCGCCGCCGACGTCGGCTCCGGCCAGCCCCTCGTTCGCGCCGCCGGTCGCCCCTCCCGTCTACGCGCCTCCGGGCACCCCCGTTCCGCCAGCGTCGCAGGGGTGGCCCCCGCCGCAGATGCCCTCCACTCCGCCCGTGCCAACCCAGCCGTCGCCGTACTCCGGGCAGTTCGTTCCCCACACGCCGATCCCGGGGGAGGCGGCTGTGCCCGACGCCGTGACATCGCAGCCAGACACCGACCACGAGCCCCGGCATTCCGATGACTGACATCTGGACCCAGCCCTGGTTCTGGCCGGCCGTCGCGGTAGTGGTTGGCCTTCCGGTGGCGCTGCTGTTCCTCACCGAACTGCAGTCGACCCTCGAGCGTCGCGGCAGTCGCGCCGCACGCATAGTGCTGCTCATCCGCAACTTCGTGGTGCCGACCGGGGCACTGCTACTTCTGCTCAGCCAGGCGAAGTACGCCCACATCGACTTCACCTGGACCCAGGCCGTGGCGACGGTGTTCGGGTTCCTCATCATCCTGGTGCTGCTGAACGGGCTGAACTTCGCCCTGTTCGTCACCGCCAAGGAGGGAACCTGGCGCAGCAAGCTTCCCACCATATTCGTCGACATCGTGCGAGTCGTCATCATCCTGGTGAGCCTCGCGGTGCTGTTCTCGGTGGTCTGGGGAGCGGATGTCGGCGGCGTCTTCACGGCGCTCGGCGTCGGCTCGATCGTGATCGGCCTCGCACTGCAGAATGCGGTCGGCTCGATCGTGTCGGGCCTGCTCCTGCTGTTCGAGGCGCCCTTCAAACTCGGCGACTGGATCGAGACCGGGGGCGTGCGCGGTCGCATCATCGAGGTCAACTGGCGCGCCACGCACGTGAAGACGGCGAACGGCGTCGAGGTCATTCCGAACTCGAACCTGGCCGGGGGTTCATTCCTCAACGTGTCGCGCAACGACGCGCCGTTCGCCACCGACTTCTTCGTGAAGTTCTCCACTGACGATCCACCACAGGAGGTCATCGCCGTCTGCATGCAGGTAGCGGCCGGCTTGCCGAACTCCGTGGATGCGGCGGATATCACCCCCTGGGCGAAGGCCAAGTACGAGATCGAGATCCCGATCGACAGCCCCGCACACAACTTCGGCACCATCCGCCTCTTCAACACGCGCCTCTGGTACGCAGCCCGCCGCGCCGGCCTGCACCTGGATCGTGATCTCACCGACAACTACAACACCCCTGAGCGGGTGCTCGAGGTGCTTGGCCAGTTCGCGCCGCATCTCTACCTCGGGCCGGAGGACGCAGAAGCGATCGCGCCGCGCGTCACGCTCGAGCGCTATGCGGCGGGCGAGGTGTTGCAGCAGGCCTACGTCATTCCCGACGGAATGCGGTTCGTCGTCAGTGGTGCCGCGACAATCGGTACCCCCGTGGACGTCGGTGCAGAGGTGAAGTTCTCGATCCTCGACCGCGGCGACGTGCTTGGGCTCACGGCATTGACGCGGCAGGGCGTCGCCGCCATCATCACCGCCACGACCGAGATGGCGGTGCTCTTCGTTCCAACGTCGGTGCTCGACGAACTCGTCACCACCCGGCCGCAGCTCGCCCGGGACATTGGCAAAGAGATCGACAACCGTCGCACGCTGGCGTACTCGGCGCTTTCTGCAGCGGGCATCGATGTGCCGAGCGGGTCGCGGCTGATCGCGTAGGTCTGTCGCGCTACCCGCGCTCCGCGAGCAACTGCTTCATGTAGGTGATCTCGCGCTCCTGCGCTGCAACGATGCCCTTCGCGAGGGTCACGGTCTGCGCGTTGTCGCTGCGGGCGATGAGCGCCTGGGCCATCTCGATGCCACCCTGGTGGTGGGCGATCATGAGGGTGAGGAACAGCTTCTCGGCCTCCACCCCGTCCAACGCAGCCAAGCGCGCCAGATCGGCGTCCGATGCCATGCCGGGCATGACGCCACCCGGCACGTGGCCGATCGAAGCTCCGTGCTCGTGATCGGCGCTGCCGTCGATCGTCGGCAGCAGCATCCAGGTCATGGCAGGGTCCGGGCCGGCCTGCGGCAGCCCCCACGCATCCAGGAACCCGTACATCTGCCCGGCCTGCTGCGACTGCGCCGTCGCAATGTCGTAGGCGAGCTGCCGGATCTCCGGGTTGTCAGTGCGATCCCGAATCGTGAGCGCCATAGCCACCGCCTGCGCGTGGTGCACCTGCATGTCGCGGGCGAAACCCGCTGCAGCGCTCGACGACGTGGGATGCGGGGGAACGGGCGCGGTACTACGTCCAATCAGAAAACCGCCGGTTGCCAGCACCAGCGCGGCGATCAGCGCTGCAGCGACCAGGCGGCCGCGGCCCGCGAGAGCGCCGCCCGGGGGTGCCTCGGCAGCTTCGGGATCAGACACGGTTACGAGACCTTGCCAGGCCCGTCGAGTCCGCCGGTGCACGGAGCGGTGGGCTCTGGGCCGGTGGGGGAGCGCCAATAGGTCGCGATGAAGTCGGCGACCGCCGGGTCGGAGGGGTCATCGAAGCGCAGCTGGGCACCCCAGGCGGAGATTGCGAAGGGCGTGCTCAGTCCGGGGTAGGGGGACAGAAGCTCATAGCTGTCTGGCAGCACCTTCTTGATGGCGGTGAGCTGGGCATCCGTCACCGTCTTGGGGTCGTAGGTGACCCACACGGCCCCGTGCTCGAGCGCGTGCACGGCATTCTCGTTGCGCTGCGGCTCGGTGTAGACGCCGCAGTTCAGCCACACCGGGTCATGCGGTCCGCCGACCGGCGGGTCCATGTCGTACTTCACGCTGCCCTGCACATGAGTGGATGCCAGGCCCGACCACGTCTGTACCCCCGCGCCGGGCGTGGGCCCCGCCGTCGGCGCCTTCGTAGCCCCGGTCACGATCACCGTTGCGATGACGGCCACCAGCGCCACCACCACGAGCATGACGGCACCGATCAGGAACCCGCGCTTGCGTTTCTCCGTCGCGCGCTGCTTTGCGAACTCGGCGCGCTTGGCGGCGATGCTCGCCTCGCGCTGCTGCTTCGGGGTGAGGGGTGAACTCATGGGCGTGGCTCCGTCGGTCGCGCTCTGTGCTGCAAGGACGTTGTCATTGTCTCGCACTGGGGCTGCGAGGGGCCTGATCACGGGTCGCGGGGCGCACCCCCGTAACACGCCCCAACCCCGCTGGTAGATTGGCCGAACCATGAAGTTCGCCAATACTGTGCTCGATCTCGTCGGCAATACGCCCCTCGTGCGGCTCAATAGTGTGACGAAGGGGATCAAGGCGACCGTGCTGGTGAAGGTGGAATACCTGAACCCCGGCGGCTCATCCAAAGACCGCATCGCCACCCGCATCATCGACGCGGCCGAGCGGGACGGGTTGCTCAAACCCGGCGGCACGATCGTGGAGCCCACCAGCGGCAACACCGGCATCGGCCTGGCTCTCGTGGCCCAGCAACGCGGCTACCGCTGCGTGTTCGTGCTGCCCGACAAGGTGGGCGAGGACAAGCGCAACGTGCTGCTCGCCTATGGTGCCGAGATCGTGGTCACCCCCACCGCAGTGGCACCGGAGAGTCCGGAGTCCTACTACTCCGTCTCCGATCGGCTGGCCCGTGAGATCCCCGGCGCGTTCAAGCCGAACCAGTATTCCAACCCGAACGGGCCGCTCAGCCACTACGAGACCACCGGCCCCGAGATCTGGC
>JBDUEC010000140.1:0-6083 GCA_040002655.1 Rhodoglobus sp.
CGAGGCTGACCACGATGTCACGGATAGCGCTGACGTAGGCCTTCGCGAGCTCGGGGGCATCCGCTTCGGCACCGGTGATCATCTTGGTGACGATCTCGACCAGCGGAACGCCGGCCCGGTTGTAGTCCACCAGCGAGTACTCGGCACCCTGGATGCGGCCGGTTGCACCGCCCACGTGCGTGAGCTTGCCGGCATCCTCCTCCATGTGCGCCCGCTCGATCTCGATATCGAAGGTCTTGCCGTTCGCGAGCTCGACCGAGACGAGGCCCTCGAAGGCGATCGGCTCATCGAACTGGCTGATCTGGTAGTTCTTGGCGAGGTCGGGGTAGAAGTAGTTCTTGCGGGCGAACCGGCTGCTCGGCGCGATCTGGCAGCCGAGCGCGAGGCCCAGGCTGATCGAGTACTTGATGGCCTGCTCGTTGACCACGGGCAGGCTGCCCGGCAGGCCGAGGTCCACCGGGGTGATCGTGGTGTTGGGCTCGTGCGGCACGTTTCCGGAAGCCGCGGGGTTGGGGGCATCCGAGAACATCTTGGTCTGCGTGTTCAGCTCGACATGCACCTCGAAACCGAGCACCGGCTCGAAGAGTTCGAGGGCCTTGTCGTAGTCCATGAGTTCTGCTTTAGCCACCCGACGATTCTACGGGGGGCGACCCGGTGGTTGAGGCGGACGCAGTCCGGTCTCGAAACCCGGTGGTTGAGGCGGAGCGGAGCGACGGTCTCGAAACCACCCGGGTCGCGCGGCCTTGGTCTCGAGACCGCACTTCGTGCGCCTCGACCAGCGGTTCGAGACCGGCTCCGCCGCCTCGACCCGCGGGCTACTTCAGGGCGCGCTCGGGCAGGGGCACCGGCTCGAGGGTGGCGGCATCCGCTTTCTCTGAGCGAACGAAAGCGATGCCGGCCAGGATGAGCGCGCCGCCGACCAGCTGCGTGAGGGTGAGCGCCTCCCCCAGGGCTAGCCACGCAAAGATCGACGCGAACACGACCTCGAGCAGGCCGACGAACGACATGAGGCGGGAGCCCAGCATTTCAGATGCCGCGATGCTCGCCACGTAGGCGAACGCCGTGCCGACCAGGGCCACGAATCCGAGCGGAACCCACCACGGGGCGGATCCACCGAGGAACGGGATGCTGCCGAAATTCGCGGTGAACGGAACGAGCCCGGTGGCACCCACGACGCCGAGCATGGCGGATCCGCCGATCAGCCCGGCCGCTGCGAAAGCGACCGGGGGCAGGCCATCGCTCGGGCGGGCGGCGATCACGTAGTAGCCCGCGCAGCCGATCGCGGCCAGGGCGGCGAAGACGAGGCCGAGGCCGTCGGTGGCGACGAGGCTGCCTGGCCCGATGACGAGAACGAGGCCGCCGATGGCGACCACGGAGCCAATGAGAACGACGGCCTTCGGGGTCTTGCGCGTGCGGAACCAGACGAACAGTACGAGCAGCAGCGGCGCCAGGTATTCGATGAGGAGCGCCGTGCTCACCGGTACGCGCTGCACCGCTGCGAAGTAGACGAGCTGGGTGCCGGCGACGCCGATGCTCGCCATGCCGAGGATGCGCCACTTGGCTCTGCCTACAGCCGCCCACTTGCCTTTGAGAGCGACGAGTGCAAACGGGAGGAGAACCAGGCCGGCGATTCCGGCGCGGAGGGTGACTGCTGCGGCGGGGGTCCAGCCGGCCTCGAGGAGGGGCTTGATGAAGGCTCCGGATGTGCCGAACGCGAGCGAGGCCAGGGCTCCGGTGATGAGGCCCCTGGTGGTGTGGGTGGGCGCTTGCGCTCCTACTGTGCTTCCCGTTTGGCTGGTCACGCTGGCTGCTTCCTGGCGCCTTGCCGCGCCCTCGGTTGCGACGGTACTCTTGTCGTGAGTAAGGAGTCAAATTGCTTTTTGCCCCTGACACGGTCGCCTCACTGGACTTCGCCGCCGTGCTGATGAACACCGCTGCCGGTGCCTCGCGAAGTGGGGCGGACGAGCTGCCGACGCCGGCATCCCTCACGGCGTTGCTCACCGCGCACCGCTACTCCGGGCGCTTCGATCGGGACGCCGCCGAACTCGCCGAAGTGCTCGAGACTCGCGCGCGGCTGCGGCGAATCTGGACTCTCCCCACTGACGATCTCGTCGTCGAGGTGAACGCAATGCTGCACGAGGCCGGCGCCGTCACCCAGCTGGTGCGGCACGACGGCTTCGACTGGCACCTGCACGCCACTCCCCCCGACGCGCCACTCGCCGAGCGGATGCGCGTGGAAGTCTCCCTGGCCCTGGTCGACGTCGTGCGCACCGACGTGACCTCGCGGCTGCGCGAGTGCGAGGCCCCGGACTGCGACGGCGTGCTCGTGGACCTGTCCAAGAACGGATCAAAGCGCTTCTGCAGTGTGCGCTGCGGCAACCGGATGAACATGGTCGCGTGGCGGGAGCGGCAGGGGGGTTGAGGGTTTTGCTACGGCCTGGGCTCGGCTGGTCTCCTTCCGCTGCTCGTCTCCATCCCCTGCTTGCATCGGCTCCTCTCCTCCACAGGCGCCCCCGGATTTGTTCTCCACCAACACGTCCCAACCACTAGAACATACGTTCGAATCTTGCGAAAATGAACGTATGAATCTCGCACCCGATACCTATTCCGCCCTGGCGGATGTGTCGGTCGCGTTCGCCCCAGCCCCTGCCGCCGGGCTCGATGACACCGGGCTAGTCGAGGCGCAGCGCACCCTCGCCGAGATTCGGCGCCGAGTGGATGCTTCAGCCGCCGTCGTGGCAGCCGAGATCCGCCACCGCTCGCGCCGGGAGCTCGGCTACGACGGACTTGCCCAGCGCCTCGGAGCGCGCACTCCCGAGCTGCTAGTGCAGCAGGTCACCGGCTTCACCGGTCGTGAGGCCCAGACCCTCGTTCGTGTCGGTTCTCTCATGACTCCGGCCGCACCCGTCCTGCCGTGGCTCACGGCGGTGGCTACCGCTGTGTCGGCGGGGCGCCTGTCGATCGAAGCCGCGGACGCGATCCGCGCCGGCCTCGGAGCGCCCAGTGACGACATCACAGCGGATGCCCTCGCGGTCGCCGCCGCGACCCTCCTTCACGAGGCTCCGCAGCTCACCGTCGAGCGCCTCGCCGCCCGCGCGCGCGAGTTGCGCAGCGAACTGGATCTCGACCACGTGCTCGACCACGAGCAGCGGATGCGCGACCGCCGGTTCCTGCAGCTCGTGCCGCAGAGCGACGGCATGACTCGCATCCACGGCCTGCTCGATCCCGAGTCGGCGGCGATCATCGGCACAGCGTAGGATTCGGCGACCTCGCCTCGGCGCGGCGGGCCGCGCTTCGTCGACCCGACCACCGCCCGCCGCGCCCAGGACCTCGTCGACGACGAACGCACCACCGAGCAGATCGCCGTCGACGCGTTCGTCGAGCTGATCCGCATCGGCGGGCTCGTGGATGGCGAGACAGTTCTGCTCGGATCGCGCCGTCCCGCGGTGCAGTTGCTGGTCACTGAGCGCGACCTCAACCGCCGCCGCGGTGGCATCTGCCACATAGAGGGACACCCACAGGTCGTGAGCATCGAAACCGCGCAGCGCCTCGCGTGCGATGTCGGCATCGTGCCAGTCCTCTTCGACAGTCGGGGTGCCGTGATCGACCTCGGCCGCACCCAGCGCCGCTTCAGCCAGTCTCAGCGATTAGCCCTAGCGGCCAGGGATGGCGGATGCATGTTCCCCGGTTGCGATCGACCGCCCAGCTGGACGGAAGCCCACCACATCAACGAGTGGCACCGAGATCACGGCAAAACCGATCTCGCCGACGGAATCCTGCTCTGCCGACATCATCACCTGCTGGTGCACAACAACGGATGGCGGATTTGCCGGGAGGGTGCCGAATACTTCCTGATACCGCCGCGCTCGATCGACCCTGAGCAGCGCCCCATCCCGATGCCGAGCAAAAGTACAGCGGCAGCGCGACTACGGCGCGAGGTCAACGAGAACCTGCAGGGGCCCACCACCGAGAAGGCGGGCCGAGAGTTGGTTGGCGCGGCCACCTAGCGGCGTGCGGCGCGCCCACAGGCGGGGCCGTACCGAGCGGTGGTGGTGACCTGGGGGCAAGCCCAGCGGGCGGCGAGTGTGGCCGAGCGGCGGTGGCCGTTGTGATGGCGACTCGGGGGTAGCTCGCAGCGCCAGGCCGGCGGGGCCGAGCCGCGGTTTATGCCGACGGCCCGCAGGTCGAACAGCAGGCCGGACGCCGAGCCGGACAGGGCGCGTGCAGCGTCCCTTAGCCCAGCGCCGGCGCCTGGCTGAGCAAAGTGTGGCCCCACTTCTCCTCGAGCAGGCGCTCCAGCGTCGCGCCCAGGGAGTAGAGACGGGCATCCGCTCGAGCGGGCGCCATGATCTGGAAGCCGACCGGCAGGCCATCCTCCGGAGCGAGCCCGATCGGCAGGCCCATGCCGGGCACGCCGGCCAGGTTCGCCGGGATCGTGGTCACATCGTTGAGGTACATCGCGAGCGGATCGGCCAATTTCTCACCGAACTTGAACGCGGTGGTCGGCGCCGAGGGCGAGACGAGAACGTCCGCCTTCTCGAAAGCAGCGTCGAAGTCGCGCTGGATGAGCGTGCGCACCTTCTGCGCGCTGCCGTAGTACGCGTCGTAGTACCCGGCCGACAGCGCGTAGGTGCCGAGGATGATGCGGCGCTTCACCTCCGGACCGAAGCCCTGTTCCCGGGTCGCGGCCATGACATCCTCGACAGTGCCGCTCACCTTCGCGCGGAGTCCGAAGCGCACAGAGTCGAATTTGGCCAGGTTGCTGGATGCCTCCGCGGGCAGGATCACGTAGTACGCGGCGACCGCGTACTCGAAGTGGGGCGCGCTGACCTCCACGATCTCTGCACCGTAAGCGGTGAGCAACTCAAGCGCCTCGTGGAACCGCTGCGAAACGCCTGCCTGGAAACCGGGGCTGTCGAGCTGCTTGACCACGCCGATGCGCAGTCCCTTGAGGTTCTCGGCGAGCTGCCCGGAGCGGGCGGCCTCGGCAAAACTTGGCCACTGGTCGCGCAGCGAAGTGGAGTCGCGCGGGTCGTAGCCGCCGATCACATCGTGCAGCAGGGCCGCGTCGAGCACGGTGCGAGCCACCGGCCCGACCTGGTCGAGCGAGCTGGCCAGCGCGATCGCGCCGTAACGCGAGACCCCGCCGTAGGTGGGCTTGACGCCGACGGAACCGGTGACGGCAGCCGGCTGGCGGATGGAGCCACCCGTGTCGGAGCCGAGCGCGAGCGGTGCCTCGAAGGCGCTGACAGCAGCCGCGCTTCCGCCGCCGGAGCCGCCCGGGATCCGCTCGAAGTCCCACGGGTTCTTGGTGGGCCCGTAGGCCGAGTGCTCGGTGGATGACCCCATGGCGAACTCGTCCATGTTGGTCTTGCCGAGCGGGATGAGCCCGGCCGTGCGCAGAAGTGCCACCGGCGTGGCGTCGTACGGCGGAATCCACCCCTCGAGGATCTTGGAGCCCGCGGTGGAGGGCATGTCCATGGTGCAGAGCACGTCTTTGATCGCGATCGGCACGCCCGCGAGCGGCCCCAGGGCATCCCCGGCAGCGCGGGACGCGTCGATGAGCGCTGCGGTGTCGAGCGCGTTCGCCGACACGTGCAGGAACGCGTGCAGTCCGTCGTCGACCGCGGCGATGCGGTCGAGATGGGCCTTGGTGGCCTCCACCGAAGAGACCTCGCCGGATGCCAGCTTGGCTGCCAGGTCGGAGGCACTCAGATGAATGAGCTCGCTCACTGCTCCTCCCCCAGGATTGCGCTCACCTTGAAGCGGCTGCCGTCGTGCTCGGGCGCACCAGAGAGTGCCTGCTCGGTGGTGAGGGTTTGGCCGGGAACATCCGCTCGAAAGACGTTGACGAGCCGGATCGGGTGGCTGGTTGCCGGCACGTCTGGAGTTGCGACCTCAGAGACCTTCGCCACGCTCTCCACGATCACGCCCAGTTCCCCCGCGAGGGTCTCGATCTCGGCGGGGGTCAGGGCGATGCGGGCGAGGTCGGCGAGGTGCGCGACGACGTCGGTCGTGATCCCGGACTCGGGGCGCGATTCAGACATGGGACTCCACGGTGCTAGCTGGTGAGTACGGGGCTC
>JBDUEC010000141.1:0-6055 GCA_040002655.1 Rhodoglobus sp.
GTGAACGATCCGGAGCTCGCCGACAAGGTCGGCTTCCTGCAGTTCGGCGTTGGTGCGGTCAGCGGACCAATGGATGCCTGGCTCACCGTGCGCGGAATCAAGACGCTCGCGGTGCGCCTGGACCGCCACTCGTCGAACGCACAGGCTCTCGCCGAGGCGCTGCACGGCCACCCACAACTGGACCGTGTGTACTACCCCGGACTCCCAGACCACCCGGGCCACGAGCTGGCTGCGAAGCAGATGCGCTCCTTCGGTGGCATGATCTCGGTCTCGCTGAAGGGCGGGGTGACGGCGGCGAAGAAGTTCGCGGAGTCGACATCCATCTTCCAGCTCGCGGAGTCGCTCGGTGGAGTGGAGTCGCTCATCGGCTACCCCTCGGAGATGACCCACGCATCCGTCAAGGGCACCGCCCTCGAGGTGCCGGACAACGTCGTGCGCCTCTCTGTCGGTATCGAGGATGAGCCCGACCTGCTCGACGACATCCTGGGGGCGCTCGACCGCCTCTGACCCTGCCTGTGAGAATTCATAGGCTCGGCATAACCTCCTTGCAGGATGGGGCGCAACACTGCTCTCATGACAGATCTGCCGCCCCGGCTCGAACTGGACGTGGCAGTGCCCGTCTACAACGAGCAAGGCTCGCTCGAGCGGAGCATTCGCACCCTCCACGACTACCTCAGTGAGCACGTGCAGCGCTCCTGGCGCATCACGATCGCTGACAATGCGTCGACGGATGCCACCGCAGCCATCGCCGATCGCCTGGCTGCGGAGCTGCCCGGGGTCGTGGCCGTGCACCTCGCCGAGAAGGGTCGCGGTCGTGCGCTGAAGCGGGTGTGGACGGAGTCCCCCGCCGAGGTTCTCGCCTACCTGGACGTCGATCTCTCCACCGAACTCCGCGCCCTGCCGCCCCTCATCGCTCCGCTGTTCTCCGGCCACTCCGACCTGGCCATCGGCACCCGGCTCGCGCCATCGTCGCGCGTGTTGCGCGGCGCGAAGCGGGAGTTCATCTCCCGCACATACAACTTTCTGCTGCGGCGCACCATGTCGGTGGGGTTCACGGATGCCCAGTGCGGTTTCAAGGCGATCCGCGCGGATGTGGCGCACCGCATCCTCCCCCTCATCGAGGACGACGCCTGGTTCTTCGACACCGAGCTGCTGATCCTGGCCGAGCGCAGCGGGCTGCGCATCCACGAGGTTCCGGTGGACTGGATCGACGACCCGAAGAGTTCTGTAGACATCGTCGCGACCGCACGCGAGGACCTCAAGGGCATGGTGCGGGTGGGGCGGTCGCTGCTCACCGGCCGCGTTCCGGTGGAGCGACTCTACGAGGAGTTCGGGCGGCATCCTTTCGCGCAGCAGAGCCGGCCGTCGTTCTTCGGGCAGGTCGTGCGCTTCGGTGCGGTCGGGGTGGTCTCGACGGCGGCGTTCGCGCTGCTCTACCTGCTGTTCCAACTGATCATGCCCGCCCAGTTCGCGAACTTCTTCGCCCTGCTCGTCACGGCGATCGCCAACACCTGGGCCAACCGTCGCTTCACGTTCGGCATTCGTGGTCGCCAGGGTGTTGCCATGCACCAACTGCAGGGTCTCGTCGTGTTCGGGCTGGCCTGGGGGCTGACCTCCGGATCGCTCGCGCTGCTGCACCTCTGGCATCCGTCGGCCACCGTGCACCATGAGCTGCTCGTGCTGACGGTCGCCAACCTCGGCGCCACGGTGCTGCGGTTCCTGGCGCTCCGGCTCTGGGTGTTCCGCAAGCAGCGCCTGGGAGCGGCCGCTGAGCCGGTCGATCGCACGCTCACCGTCACGAGCAAGGCACTGAGCTCGTGACCACGATTGCCTCGCCGCGATTCGCGGTCTCCTTTCGCACGCTCCTGCGCGGTCGCGCGGGCACTGCCAACTGGGAACGCCCGGCGCTCCTCGGCCTGCTCGCGCTCACCGCGATCCTGTACATCTGGGATCTCAGCGCGAGCGGCTGGGCCAACTCCTTCTACTCGGCGGCGGTGCAGGCCGGCGCGAGCGACTGGACGGCGTTCTTCTACGGGTCGTCCGATGCGGCGAACTCGATCACGGTCGACAAGCCGCCGGCGAGCCTGTGGATCATGGCACTGTCGGTGCGGCTGTTCGGGCTCAGCTCGTGGAGCATCCTGGTGCCCGAGGCGCTCATGGGCGTTGCCACGGTCGGCCTGGTCTACGCGACCGTTCGCCGCCACTTCTCGGCGGCCACCGCGCTGCTGGCCGGCGGAGTGCTGGCGATCACTCCCGTTGCGGTGCTGATGTTCCGCTTCAACAACCCCGACGCGCTGCTCGTGCTGCTGCTCACCCTGGCGACTTACCTCACCGTTCGCGGAGTCGAGAGCGGTGCCATGCGCTGGGTGATCTGGGCGGGCGTGGCGGTGGGCTTTGCCTTCCTCACGAAGCAACTGCAGGCCTTCCTGATTTTGCCGGTGTTAGCCGGCGTCTACCTCTGGACCGCTCCCGTCACATTCGGCAAGCGGATGCTGCACGCCCTCGCCGCGCTCGGTGCCGTGGTCGTCTCCGCCGGGTGGTGGGTGGCCGTCGTCGAGC
This sequence comes from Rhodoglobus sp., assembly GCA_040002655.1. Classification (GTDB taxonomy): domain Bacteria; phylum Actinomycetota; class Actinomycetes; order Actinomycetales; family Microbacteriaceae; genus Rhodoglobus. The sequence continues at coordinate 2,560 of JBDUEC010000141.1, forward strand.
TGATGCCAGCGAACCTGCGCCCGTACATCGGCGGATCGCAGACCAATGACTTCCTGGAGCTCACCTTCGGCTACAACGGCCTCGGCCGCCTCACCGGTGACGAGACCGGCAGCGTGACCGGAGGGTTCGCGCGCGCGGCAGGCGGGGGAGCGGGCATGTGGGGAGCCACCGGCCCCCTGCGGCTGTTCTCCGGGGAGATCGGCGGCCAGATCAGCTGGCTGCTGCCGACCGCTCTCGTTCTCTTTGCCCTCGCGCTGGTCCTCCTGCGCCGGGCGAAGCGCACCGACGCACGGCGGGCGATGCTCGTGCTCTTCGGCGGCTGGCTCGTGGTGACTGCCCTGGCGTTCAGCTTCATGGCTGGCATCTTCCACGCGTACTACACGGTTGCGCTCGCTCCGCCGCTGGCCGCGGTGGTGGCAATCGGGGCGTCCATGCTGTGGAGCCGTCGCTCCAAGACCTGGGCCCGCGTCGCCTCAGCGGTTCTCGTGCTTGGCACCGCAGCCCTCGCCTATGGCCTGTTGCAGCTCTCCGGCGAGTGGATGCCGTGGCTCAAGTTCGCAATCCTCGGCCTCGCCCTGGTCGCCGCCGTGCTGCTGCTGCTCCCTCCGCGCGGCAGGGCGATCGCGGGCGTCACCGTCGCGGTCACCCTGGTCGGCGCCCTCCTCGCCCCTGCGGCCTACAGCCTGCAGACCGTGACCGTGGCCCACTCCGGCTCGATAGTCACCGCCGGACCACCCGTAACCGGCTCAGGAGGTGTCGTTCCGCAGCATCTCGGCGGCACCAACAACGTCCTGCAACAGGGCACCGGGTTCCCGGGCGGTTTCCCGGCGGGTGGCACCGTCGGTTCTCCGCCCGGAGGGGGCGCGCCCGGAACCGGGCAGACCCACACCGGCACCCTCGGTGCGCTCGGCGGCATCGGCGGACTGCTGCAGGCCTCCGTCGTCAGCGAGCAGGTCAAGGCGCTGCTCAGCGCTGACGCGAGCGACTACCGTTGGGTGGCCGCGGCGATCGGCTCCAACAGTGCTGCCGGCTACCAGCTCGCAACCGAGCACGCGGTGATGCCGATCGGCGGGTTCAACGGCAGTGACCCGTCGCCGACCCTCGCGGAGTTCCAGGCGCTGGTTGCCGCTGGCGACATCCACTACTTCATCGCTGGCGAGGTCGGGCGTGCAAACGGAGGCTCGAGCATCTCTTCCTCGATCCAGACCTGGGTCGAGGCGAACTACACCGCGGTCAAGCTCGACGGGCTCACGCTCTACGACCTCACCGAGTAGGTCAGGCTGGCGCTGCGTCCACGAGCGCTGGCGGTAACTGCACGGCAGGTCATTTCGGGTCAGTGGATCATGGGAGCATGACTTCCGTGACCGACTCAGACACCGGCGTCATCCTGCCTGCGCACGGCAGGCTCGGCGTGGGCCAGGCCTCCGCCCTCTACATCGCCGCGGTGCTCGGCACCGGCATCCTGGTGCTGCCTGGCCTCGCAGCGGATGCCGCCGGCCCGGCCTCGATCGTTGCCGTGCTCGCGGTGCTTCTCGCCAGCATCCCGTTGGCTGGAACGTTCGCGGCGCTCGCCGCCCGCTACCCGGACGCCGGTGGGGTCGCCACCTTCGTGCGCCTCGCGCTCGGGCCGACGGCAGCCCGCATGAGCGGGTACTGGTTCTTCTTCGGCGTCAGCTTCGGCGCACCGGTGGTCGCGATCCTCGGCGGCGAGTACCTCTCCGCCGCCCTCGGCCTCGACCGGATCGCGGTGCCGTTCCTCTCCCTCGCCTTCCTCGTGGTGCCACTCGTGGTCAACCTGTTCGGCCTGCGGGTGAGTGGAACCATCCAGCTGTGGCTGACCGGGCTGTTGCTCGTCGTCGTGATCGGCGTGATCATCGTCTCGGCCCCCGCCGCGAGCCCGGCCAACTTCGAGCCGTTCCGGCCGAACGGCTGGGCGGGGGTCGGTCTCGCCATCAGCCTGTTCGTCTGGGCCTTCGCGGGTTGGGAGGCGGTGACCCACATCGCGGGCGAGTTCAAGAACCCGCGCCGCACCATCCCGCTGGCCACAGCCATCGCGATCGTCGTGGTCGGGCTGTCCTACCTCGCCCTGCAGGTCATCACGGTGGGTGTGCTCGGCTCGGGCAAGCCCGGCAGCCAGGTGCCGCTGATCGACCTGGTGTCCACGACGCTGCCCGGAGTTGGTCCCGTGATCGTCGCGGTGATTGCTGCGATCGTGGTAGTCGGCGTGCTGAATGCCTACATCCCGGCCTTCTCGAACCTCGCAGCATCCCTCGGACGAGACGGCCACCTACCGCGCTTCTTCGCGAAGGGGGCGGAGGCCGGCAGCGTGCCGCGCCGCGCTCTCGCGCTCTGGGCGGCGGTCGCCCTGGTGTACTTCGCCACCGCGGTGTGGGCGGGGCTCGAGCTCGAGCCGTTCATCCTGATCCACACCAGCTCGATGGTCGCCGTCTACGCGCTCGGCATGCTCGCCGCCGTGCGGCTGCTCGAGCGCTGGAGCCTGGGCTGGTGGATGGCCGTGATCTCGGTCGTGCTGGTGGCCGGGCTGCTCGTGCTCGCCGGTTGGCACCTTCTCGTTCCGGCGGCGCTCGCCGTCGTCGCTGTCGCCGTCACCATCGCGAAGAGGATCCGTAATGCCAACTGAGTACCGCGCACACTTCGATGCCGTCGTGGAGTTCACGAACGGCGGCGGACTCACCGCGGAAGGCTTTCGCCTCGACCTGCCGTCGGCCGAGGTCGACGAGACGGGGGTGGGCCGCCTGTTCGTGCAGCATCTCGGGCTCGCCCTGGTCGGCGCCGTCACGTTGTCCAACCTCGAGATCGTGCAGGAGCAGCACAAGGGGTCGCGGGGTGTCGAGGTCGCGCCGCGTGCCAGCGCACGCCGGGTCGTCGACCTCAGCCATGTGATCCGGGATGGCCTGGTCACCTACCCGGGGCTGCCCTCGCCGGTCATCGCCCCACACCTCACCCGCGAGCAGTCGATCGCGAAGTACGCGCCCGGCACCCAGTTCGCCATGGACATCATCACGATGATCGGCAACACCGGCACCTACCTCGACAGCCCGTACCACCGGTACGAGGGCGGCGCCGACCTCGCGGGGCTGTCGCTCGAGTCGCTCGTAGACCTGCCCGCCGAGGTCTTCCACCTGCAGGACTCGACCGCTCGCGGCATCCCGGCCTCGGTGTTCTACGACCGCGACCTGACGGGCACGGCCGTGCTGCTGCACACCGGATGGGACGCGCACTTCGGCACGCCGGCCTACGCGATCGGGGCTCCGTTCCTCACCCGCGAGGGCACGGAGTACCTGGTCCGCGCTGGAGTCACCCTGGTGGGGATCGACTCGCTGAACATCGACGACACCGAGTCCGGTGGGGAGCGGCCCGCGCACTCCGGACTGCTCGCGGCGGGCATCCACGTCGTGGAACACCTCACCCACCTGGGCGACCTGCCACCGACCGGGGCGCGTTTCACGGCCGCCCCGCCTGCCGTCGAGGGTTT
>JBDUEC010000142.1:0-5945 GCA_040002655.1 Rhodoglobus sp.
ACCTCGCCGGATGTCGTGCTCATGGACATCCGCATGCCTGACGGCGATGGACTGTGGGCCACAGAGCAGATCGTGAGCGACCCGACGCTCGCCGGCACCCACATCGTGATCGTCACGACCTTCGAACTGGACGAGTACGTCGGCCAGGCGATTCGTGCGGGAGCCAGCGGGTTTCTCGTGAAAGACACCGAGCCGGTCGAGTTGATCCGCGCGGTGCGGGTGGTCGCCGGGGGTGAAGCCCTGCTGAGCCCCGGAGTCACCAAGCGGCTGCTTGAGCGCATCTCGGGCGACCTGCGCGAGACACCGGACACCACCCAGCTGAACGTGCTCACCGAACGGGAGCGCGAAGTGCTCGGGCTGGTCGGGCTTGGCCTGACCAACGACGAGATCGGCACTCGCCTGTTCCTGAGCCCGCTGACGGCCAAGACACACGTATCGCGCATCATGGCGAAGCTCGCCGCCCGCGACCGGGTGCAGCTCGTCGTCGTGGCGTATGAGACCGGCCTGGTGCGGGCGGGCCGCACGTAGTACTCAGACCACTGCACCTGCTCCCCACGCAGTACGGCAAGTGTCACCGCGGGGCAGATTCGCGGCAGGAGCCGAACGACGAGGCTGATTCCAGAGGTTCCGCCGGAACCACGAAGGAATGGATATCGTGTCAACTCTCGCTCTCGCAGGCATCGCTACTCACGTGGGACCGTGGATCGGTGGCGGCTTCGGCTGGCTCTTCCTCCTCATCCCGCTGTTCTGGATCGGTGTCATCATCCTGTTCGTCAGCCTCGCTCGTCGTCGCTTCCGCGGCGGCTGGGGCCACGGCTATGCGGGCCACTACGGACCGTGGGCACAGCAGTGGGGCCAGCAGTCCCGTGCCGCCGAGGTGACGCTCGCTGAGCGCTTCGCCCAGGGCGACATCGACGAGAAGGAGTACCGCGCTCGTCTCGAGGTGCTGCGCGCCAACAACCCGCAGGGCCCGGCCGGCCCGCAGGGCCCGGCCGCGAAGTAGCTCGTCGGATAGTCTCTCTCTGGGCTGAAACTGGCCCGGAGAGAGGCTTTTTCTGTGCCCGTGATCGCTACTGTCTTGGCCGCCCTGGCCGGCCTGCTGTTCGTCACCAGCCTCGTGCTGGCGGCATTCTGGCTCATCGCCCGGCGGCCGAACGTGCGCCGGGAGCGCGCCGCGACCGCCAGTCGGCTGCTCGCGATCGACCTCACCCTGCGGGTCGCCGAGCAGGAACGCCGCCTGCGGCTGATCGGCGAGATGCACCAGGCGATCACCTTCGAACTCGGCTCGATGATCAGCCAGGCCGACGGTGCCAGGTATGTGGCGGCGACCGATCCGACCGCGGCCGCGCGCTCGGCCGCGGCGATGGCCGAGGGGGCGAGCGGGGTGCTCGCCGATGTCCGCCGGGTCATGGCGATAGCGGGGGACGCCCCCGCGGGTGACACTCCGCAGCTCGAATCCATCGGCACCCTGGTGGAGGTGATGCGGGGCACGGGGCTCGTCATCACGGTACACGAGGTCGGCAGCCGGTTCGCAATCACGCCGGGCGCGGAGCTGGCCGTTTACCGCATCCTGCAGGAGGCGCTCACCAACGCCCGTCAGTACGGCGGTAACGGAACTGAAGTGGATGTCACCGTCACCTGGACGGCAGACGGCCTGCGTCTCGCAGTCGACGACGACGGCCTGCGGGCGGCGTCCCGCCGTGCGGAGCTCGACCCCGACGAAGTGGCGCGCGCGGTCGTGACCGACGAGTCCACCCGCCTCGAGACCCTGACGGGCGCGGCCGGTGCGGGCATCGACGAGATGCAGGATCTCGCTGCCCTGTTCGGTGGCACCGTCACCGCGCATCCGGTGCCAGCAATCGGGTTCTCGGTGTCTGCGCTGTTCCCTGGGCTGAAGGGCGACACCGGATTCCGCCTGCCCGCCCGTGTGCTGGAGTCGCGTGGCCAGGAGCGCTGAGACCTCTGCGGCGATCCGTGCGAGCCTTGCCGTCGGTCTGGCCGTGTCGGCCTACGGGGTGTCGTTCGGCGCGCTGTCGGTCACGGCCGGCCTCGACATCTGGCAGACCTGCGCGCTCAGTCTGCTGATGTTCTCCGGTGGCTCGCAGTTCGCCGTGATCGGCATCCTCGCCTCCGGCGGCACCTCAGCCGGCTTCGCTGCGATCGCCAGCGGCGCGCTGCTGGGTGTGCGCAACGGCCTCTACGCGATGCGGATGGCGCCCGTCGTGGGTGGGCGACGCCCGCGCACGATCCTGGCGGCCCACTGGACGATCGACGAGAGCACAGCGGTATCCACCGCGCAGCCGACCCTGGAGGGCCAGCGCGCGGGTTTCTGGTGGACCGGCCTGATCATCTACGTCGGCTGGAATATCGCGACCCTGGTCGGGGCGTTGGTCGGCGACCTGTTGGGTGACGTGAGCCAGTACGGACTGGATGCCGCAGCCGCCGCCGCGTTCCTCGGGCTGCTGTGGCCCCGGCTCAAGGCGCTGCAACCCATCGTGGTGGCAATCGGGGCCGCCGTCGTGGCCGCCGTACTCACCCCGGCGCTGCCGCCGGGCATCCCGGTGCTGGCCGCAGCACTCGTGGCTGTGATCGTCGGGCTCACCAACTGGCTCGGGCCGAAGGACGAACCGACCGCACTCGAGGAACTGGACTCGGGCGAGGGGGTCGTGTGATGACCACCTGGCAGATCATCATCCTCGCCTCGATCGCGATCTTCGCGCTCAAGCTCGCGGGCTACCTCGTGCCGCCCACCCTGCTCAGGAAGCCCCGCCCCGCCCGGGTCGCCAACCTGATGACGGTGGCCCTCCTGGCGGCGCTGATCGTGGTGCAGACGCTCGCCTCCGGCGCCCAGATCGTGCTGGACGCACGGGTGCCCGCACTGATCGTTGCCGCCGGCCTGCTGGCCCTGCGCATGCCGTTCATCGTGGTCGTGATCGCTGCCGCCGCGACGGCCGCTCTGATCAGGCTTCTGACTTAGCGTCCTTCGGCTTCCTGAACCGCAGTACCGCCCAGGCGACCACCGCGAGAATCGCGAACGCCAGGAAGAAGGCGCCCCAGCCGAGCAGCGGCGCGCTCGCTTCGCCCCAGTTGCCCGCGAGTGGCAGCACGACCACCACGAACACCACGAGCGCCACGATGTAGGTGAGGGCCCACGCCACCTTGCTCCAGGCGAAGATCGGGCGCCCATCCAGGAACTCGAGCGGGAGCAGCGAGATGCACATGGTCGCCAGCGCTTCCACAGTGATCGCTGCGAGGCTCTCCTGCCCGAGCAGGTACCAGAAGCCGCTGCCGGTTCCGTCGCCCTCCAGGGCGCTGTAGAGCGCCCAGGCCGCAAGGCCGATCACGAGCGTCAGGCCCACCCCGAGCAGTGCCAACTGCCCGTCTGCCTTTTTGCGGAGCTCTCCCGCGAAGGCGACGCCGAGCACCGCCGCGAATAGGAATCCGGGTTGGATATCGAGCAAGCGGGACACCAAGACAGACACGGCTACCAGGATCAGTGCCGCGGGCAGCGGCTCAAGGGCTCCCGCGATCGAGAACCTGCGCTTCGACACCGCCATCACGATCGCCGAGACGGCGACGTTCATCACGACGAGCGAGATCATCAGGGCGACCCACAGGCGCACCGAGGCTCCGTTGAAACCGAAGCCGGGGTCGGAGAATCCAAGGATCACCGCCGCGATCGCCACGAGGAGCGTTCCACCGAGCCACGGGTTGATCTTGACCCGCGCCACGGCGGCCTTCGCCCGTGCGAATCGTCGCTTGATCGGTTCCAGCCATCCGAAGACCCGCTCGTAGTTCTCCGTGATCGTGGACTGCAGCAGCTCGGTCGGGAACGCAACGAGCAGCAGGAAAGCGGATGCCACCAGCCCGGTGATCCCGAGGGCGACGGGGGTCAGCAGCGCCGGAATGCCCTGCACGGTCTTGAGGGTGTGGCTGAACGAGGTGGGGGAGTTCCAGCCCCCGTCCTGCACTGGCGCCGGATGCTGCGCGGCGAGCATCGCGAGAATCTCGGCCTTGGTCAGCGAGTCGACCTGCTTTGTGGGAGCTGGCTCCTCATCCGCTGGTTCCACCGGCACGCCAGCCTCGATGACCGACGGGTCCTGATCGGCGGGCGTGAGTGTGACTACGAAATTGTGCGGACCGACCGGCGCATTCTTCGGCACCGTGGCCTTGAGCAGGAACTTGCCGTCCGCGCCGACCACCGTGCTGCCGAGGTCGATGGGGTCGGAGTGCAGAACAGCCGTCACCACGGCACCGGCGGGCAGGCCGGAGCTCGAGAAGAACACGACGTCACCGGCCTTAATCGGTTTGCCGGTGATGTCCTTGCCATCCTTGTCGGTGACCGTCAGGGTCCAGACGAGCTTGGCGATGCCCACCGGGGGTGCCTTGACTCCCGGTGGCAGGGTCGGCGCGTTGATCGTGAAGACCGTGAAGACGCTGGTCGAGTGGGTGCCCTGGTCGTCGACAAGGAAGGTCTGCACGGCGTGTGACCCGGGGGCGTACGGGCCGCCGGTGCAGGAGAAGTCCACTTCAGTGGTCACCAGTGTGCAGGTCTCCACGCCGTCGACATAGATATGGGGCGAGCCGAATGGACCGTTGCGGTGCCCCGAGAAGAACACGTAGGGGTTCACCGCGCTGTAACCTGCGGCGGGAGAGTCGAGGGTGGGCGCCGGCGGTGGTTCGACCACCGTGTAGTCAATCTGGGGGATGAAGGCGTTGGCCACGTTGCCGGCTGGATCAACTTGACCCGCGGCAAACGAGTAGCCCTGGCCGACGGCCAGTTGCGGGCCGTCGCTGCAGGCGAAGGTGCCGGAGGGATCTGCAGTCGCGGAGCAGTAGACCGAGTAGCTCGGTGATCCACCGATGCCCACGGAATACTCAACCGTGACCTGGGCGCCAGCTTCGGCGACTCCCGTGAACTGCGGAAACTGCACGGAGGAGAAGAGGGGGTAGTCGAATCCGCCGCCCGTCGTGTCGACCGGCGACGTGAATCGCGGTACATCGACTGTCGTGTCGAGGATGTAGTACGCCTGATAGATCGTGGTTTCGGGCCCGCCGCCATAGCTCTGGTAGGTGTTGAGCTCATACTGCATGTCGCCGTCGGTGAGCGGGGAGGGCACCGTGCAGGTCCAGTTGCCCGCCCCGTCCGCAACGCCATCACACTCGGGCTGCAGCCCTGCTCCCTCGATCTGGATGCGGATGTCGGCACCGGGATACCCGGTGCCGGTGAAGGTAGGGGTGGGATCGTTACCGAGGATGGTGTCCCCGCCGAGCTGGCCGTTGATGGTGGGCTTGCCGAGGAACACCAGGTTGCGGTTGGTGTCGTAGTCCCCGCTGTTGTTGCCGGCCGCGTCGATCGCGAAAACACCCACGTTGATGGATTCGCCGGGACTGCGCGCGACGTCGGGCACGCAGCTCCAGGCGCCGAAGCTGTCAACGAGCGATTGGCAGTAGTCGCCGGTGGCATTGAGCGAGGGCCACACCGCCCACCGCACTCGCACCGTGGTTCCCACTTCGCCGGTTCCCGAGACTGGTTGGAAGAGGTCGCCCGTGACTGTCGGGTTGGCCGGTGCGGTGATTATCGGCTGGTCCGGTGGCGTGCTGTCGAAGACGTAGGTCCCGACCGCGGCGGGTGACGGCGCGGCGGCCCAGGTCGGGGTTTGCGTCACGTTGATCCCGTACGACCCGTCGCCGGCCATCGGCACGTTGGGCTCGCACGTCCAGTTGCCTGCGGCATTCGCAACGATGGGGTTGAAAAGGCCCCCATTATCGGTGAGGCACGGGATGCCGCCCATCGTGGCATCGAGACTGGCGAACGGGTCGGCTGTGCCGCTGATGGTTGGTTGCGCGTCGTTGCTCGTGATCTGGCCGCCGCTGAGCCCGTCGATTGTCGGCGGCAGCACGACGCTGTACTCGCGTCCGTCACTGTCCTGCGCCGGCCCGGC
>JBDUEC010000143.1:0-5897 GCA_040002655.1 Rhodoglobus sp.
ACAGAGCTGCTCGACATGCTCATTGGCGCGCTCGGCATGGCGATGAAGGCCGTTGCAGCGGGACCGGCCACCGTCCAGCTCGCGCACTGTTTCTCGATCCTGCCGAAGATCGGTCTCTCCGAAGCCGACCTGAGCGACGCGCAGCTCGCCGACTGGGCAGCCGTCGCCGAGAGCACCGGCACCCTCATCGAGGTCAACGAGAAGTGGGGATGCCCCGGCCCCCGTGCCGTGCGCGCCGCCATCGCCGCGGGCGCCCGGCTGGTCGCCGCTTCCGACGCGCACCTCGCAACCGAGGTGGGCCGGTATGAGCGGGTCGCCGATATCCTCGCCGAGGCGCGCGCCTGATGGATTGGAACGAGGTTGGCTACGCCGCACTCTCCACGTTGCTGTTCGTCTTCGTGGCCACCGGCGCGGTGCCAATCCTCGCCACCGCCTACCAATTCCTGGCGATACCGTTCCACGCGGTGAAGAACCACTACCGCGATGCGCGACCGTACCTGCCCAGGGTGGCGGTGGTCGTGCCGGCGTGGAATGAGGGTGCCGTGATTGGCGCTTCGATCGATCGACTGATGGCCCTCGAGTACCCGATCGAGTCCTTGCGGATCTATGTCGTTGACGATGCAAGCACCGACACGACTCCCGATGTGGTGAAGGCCAAGGCACTCGAATACCCGGGCTCGGTGTTCCACCTCCGTCGCGAGAAGGGCGGGGAGGGCAAGGCTCACACTCTCAACCACGGCATCCGTGTCGTATTACAAGACGAGTGGATGCAGGCTCTGCTCATCATGGACGCCGACGTCATTTACCTGCCAGACTCCCTGCGCCGCATGACCCGCCACCTTGCGGATGCACGGGTGGGAGCCGTTACCGCTTATATCCGCGAGGGCAGTGCCGACAAGAATTACCTGACCCGGTTCATCGGCATGGAGTATGTGCTCTCCCAGGTGGCCGCCCGTCGAGCGCAGAACGTGCTGGGTGCGCTCGCGTGCCTGGCGGGCGGTGCCCAGCTTCATTCCCGCGAAAACCTGATCGCCATCGGAGGTCAGATCGACACGTCGAGCCTTGCCGAAGACACCATCACGACCTTCGAGACGCAGCTCCGTGGCAAACGAGTCGTCTTCGAACCGGCCGCGGTCGTGCTCGCCGAGGAGCCACAGCGCATCGAGTCGCTCTGGAAGCAGCGTCTGCGCTGGGCGCGCGGCAACGTGCAGGTGACCGGACGCTACCGGCACGTCTGGTTCCGGCGATCGCGTGGTCACGGCCTCGGATCGTTCTCTTTCGGCATCTTCTGGTTCAGCATCCTGCTCCTTCCGCTTGCGATGGTGCTCTCCTCCGTCGGGCTCGTGGGGCTCTTCCTCATCCACAGCGAACTCGAGACCGTGGTGTTCCGGGCGACCTGGATCCTCGCAGCGTGCACCTACGTCTACACCGTCGCCCTCGCCGTGCAGCTCGACAGTCGCACCGGTCTGCGCAGTTGGCGCGAGGCGATCCTGTTCCCGGGTTTCGTTTCGATCGTGGTCATGGTGACCGCCTTCTTCCCCGGCCTGCTTGAGGTGCGTTTGCCGGCACTGTTCGGCGTGAAGCTCACCGAACAGGCGGAGGTCGGCTGGACGTTGTTCGTTTATGGCTGGATCTCGGTCTCCATGCTCGGAGCGTGGCTCGCACGCGCGGTCGAGAAGACCTGGATCGGGGGTTTTCTCACGCCATTGCTGGTCTATCTGGTCGGCTACGGTCCGGTGCTCTGTGCTGTCACCGTGGACGCATATATCAAGGAACTCCGCCACGTGGAGGCCCGGTGGGACAAGACTGAGAAGATCGGAAGGGTCATAGGATGACGACGCCGCCAGCACGACACTCGATGAGAGCGCCGATCGTCCCGCTCGATCGACGTGACCCCGGAGACGACTTCCTGCAACAGGAGATCGAATCGAATCGGCGTGCGGAGGGCTGGCTCGTGCTCAAGGCGTTCATCGCGCTCGGGCTCGTCGCGGCGCTCGTTGTCGTGCGGCAGGTGTTCTTCGCATGATGCGGGCACCATCCGGAGAAGCGGTCACCGTGCTCGTCGTCGACGACAGCGACGACCAGCGCGCCCTGCTGCGGGAGTACCTCGAACGTGCGGGCTGCACGGTGACCACGGTCGAGAACGCTGAGGATGCCATCGCTGAGTACCGCGCGCACGAGCCCGACCTTGCCGTGATCGACCTCGTTCTCCCCGGCATGGACGGCTGGGAGCTGGCTGCGCGCCTGCGGGCAGATCGCCCGGGCTGCGCGATCGCGATTACGTCTGTACTCGATGCCGCGACGTTTCCCACGGCCGACGCGATCCTGCCCAAGCCGTTCACCGGGGCACAGGTGCGCCAGGTACTGCGGGACTGCGTACCGAAATGGAGCGCAGCATGACGCACACTGTGGTGGTCGCCGATGACGACCCGGACATCCGGGCACTCGTACGAATTTCTGTGACGCGGGCTGGGCTGCACGTGGTCGCCGACGTCGAGGACGGCGCGGCGGCGCTCGCCGCGATCCGCGAGTACGACCCCGACCTCGCGATCCTCGACGTTTCGATGCCCGAGTTGAGCGGCATCGAGGTGTGTCGGGCGGTGCGAGCGGATGTCGCGATCGGCGACGTGCGGATCCTCTTGCTGTCCGCATCCGTCGACGAGGCCGCGCAGAGGGAGGGTTTGGACGCTGGCGCCGACTACTACCTGGCCAAACCGTTCAGCCCACGCGACCTGGTGGCTTGGCTCTCGGTGGGGAAGGAAGCCCGATGAGAGCCCTGCTTCGATGGGTCGGGCGTCATCTTTCGGTTGACCGACCGTCGCCACTGGTAAAGCAGTCCGCGACCGTCGTGGCCGTGGGCGTGGCAACGCTGATCGTCCTGGTCGTGCCGGAGATCGACTTCACCAACCTGGTCACAGGGCTCGCTGGGCTCGCGATCATCGCGGGGGCAACGGCCATTGCGGCGATCTTCACCCGGGTGCCGCGGCTCGCGCGCTACGCGCTGCTCATCCCGGCGCTGGACATTCTCGGCATCGGCGCCTTCCGTGACGGCACCGGCGGCACCACGTCGTTGTTCGGATCGCTGGTCATCCTGCCGGTCGTCTGGTTGGCCGCCGCCGAAGGGCGCCGCTACATCGTCTACGCGGGGCTGGGCACGTCGGTGGCGCTCATGCTGCCCTACCTGCTCTCGTTGACGATTCCGCAGACGCCGCCCGAGTGGCTTCGCGGTGTTTTCGCCCCCCTGATCTTCGCGACCGCTGCAGGCATCATCAACGAGCTCGCTCGTCAGAGTCGGGTGCAGATGCGAGCGATCAGCCAGATGGCCGACGACAAGGAGCAGATGCTCCAGAAGACCGTCGAGTTTGCCGCGCAGCTGCAAGAAAGTGAGCGGAAGTTCCGGGCCGCAGACCGCATGTTCCGCGGAGTATGGGCTGCCGTCACCGAGCAGTCGGTGATCGGAACGGATGTCACCGGCCTGATCGATGCCTGGAACCCTGGCGCGACCCGGCTGCTCGGTCCGACGGCGGCCGAGGCCGAGGACAAGCTGCACATCTTCGACTTCCACGTCGAGGACGAGCTCGAGGCGCGCGCCAGGGAGCTCAACTATCCACCCGGTGCGACCGTGTTGAACCCCGGCTTCTCGGCCCTGGTCGAGTCGGCCCGGCTCGGTCACGCGGAAAGTCGAGAGTGGCACTACCTGCGTTCAGACGGCACCACGATTCCGGTGCTGCTGTCAGTCACGGCCAGGGTCAATGAGAAGGGCGAGGTGATCGGGTACCTGTTCGTGGCATCCGACCAGACCCAGGCCCGGGAAGTCGCCAAGCTCAAGGATGAGTTCGTCGGTCTGATCTCCCACGAACTGCGCACGCCGCTCAGTTCGATTCTCGGCTACCTGGAACTGATGCGCGACGACGATGAGCATCCGCTCTCCACCGAGCAGTTGCAGTATCTCGGGGTGGCCGAGCGCAATGCGCACCGGCTGCTGCGGCTGGTCGGCGACCTCCTGTTCACGGCCCAGGTGGAGTCCGGCAAGTTTCCACTCGATTCCCGCGATGTCGAACTCGAATCGATCATTGCGAGCTCGGTCGAATCGGCCGAACCGGCCGCCGCAGCCGCTGGAATCACGCTTGTGCGTGAGGGCTCGGCGGGCCCAGCGGTGGTCTTCGGTGACCCGGTGCGTCTCGGCCAGGCCTGCGACAATCTGATCTCCAACGCGGTCAAGTTCACTCCGCGCGGCGGCACCATCACCGTGTCGCTCGCCACGACGGCGACGGATGCCGTGATCACCGTTAAGGACACCGGTATGGGCATCGCGGCGTCAGAGCTCGACCAGCTGTTCGCGCGTTTCTTTCGAGCGTCGACGGCAACCCGCAATGCGGTGCCCGGAGTTGGGCTCGGTCTCACGATCACCAAGGCGATCATCACCGCTCACCACGGTGAGATGGACGTGCAGAGCGAGGAGGGCGTCGGCACCAGCTTCAGCGTGACTCTGCCGCTCGCCGCCGTGTCGGCTACGGCCTGAGGCGCGACAGCCGGGTCACCGCCTCCTCGAGCACTTCGCGCTTCTTGCAGAAGGCGAAGCGCACGAGGGTGGCGTACTGCGATCTCCGGTCGGGGCGAACGAAGGCCGTGATCGGCACCGCCACGACCCCGGCTCGGGCGGGGAGGGCCCGGCAGAACTCGGCGGCGTCCGTGGCGCCCAGGGCTGCGGCATCCGCCACGATGAAGTAGCCCGCCTGCGGGCTGGACACGGTGAAACCCGCGGCGACCAGCCCGGCCGAGAGGATGTCGCGCTTGGCCTTCAGCTCGGCGGCGGCTCCCGCGAAGTACGAGTCGGGCAACCCCAGCCCCACGGCGATCGCGGGCTGAAACGGGGCGCCGTTCACGTAGGTGAGGAACTGCTTGACCGCGACGATTGCATCGAGGATCGGTGCGGGTGCAACGATCCACCCGATCTTCCAGCCGGTGGCGCTGAACGTCTTGCCGCCGCTCGAGATGGTCACGGTGCGCTCGGCGGCGCCGGGCAGGCTCGCGACGGGAATGTGTACACCGTCGAAGACCAGGTGCTCGTAGACCTCGTCGGTAACGATGATCGCGTCGTGCTTCTCGGCCAGCTGCACGATGAGTTCGAGGGTCTCGCGCGGAATCACCGATCCGGTCGGATTGTGTGGCGAGTTCACCAGGATGATCCGCGTGCGGTCAGTCACGGCTTTGCGGAGTTCGTCGTGGTCGGGTTGGAATCCGGGCCCGCGCAGTGGAACCGTCACGTGGGTCGCACGCGACAGCCCGATCATCGCCGCGTAGGAGTCGTAGAACGGCTCGAACGTGACGACCTCGTCGCCGTCGTCGGTGAGGGCGAGGATCGTCGCCGCGATCGCTTCGGTGGCTCCGGCCGTGACGAGCACCTGTGTGTCTGCATCGACGCGGATGCCGTAGAAGCGCTCGTGGTGCGTCGCGATCGCCTGGCGCAGCACCGGCATCCCGCGACCCGGCGGGTACTGGTTCACGCCGTCGGAGATCGCCTGCCGCGCGGCCTCGAGCACCTCGGCTGGACCATCCTCATCGGGGAATCCCTGCCCGAGGTTGATCGCACCTGTCGCGGTCGCCAACGCGGACATCTCCGCGAAGATCGTGGGGCTGAGCTCGCCCGATTCGCCGAGCAACATCGCCCCGCGTGCTGCGCGCTGCCACTGCCCGGCGATGTTCATGGTGTTCCCGAGCCTAGCGATCTGTGTGGAAAGTCTGCCCGCGCGTGCGCCGATTGCCCTAGCGTTTTGGGATGCGCATGTTGGGTATCGCCATCACAGTTGCGTCGGTCGTGCTCCTGAGCGGATGCCTCCCCGCCGACCCCGTCGTCACCCCGGTTCCCGAGGCCAGCTCGACCCCCGTCTTCGCCA
>JBDUEC010000144.1:0-5886 GCA_040002655.1 Rhodoglobus sp.
GCCGTCGGTGGTGGACGTGCGGATCGGGATTGCCGCCTGGAGCGTTGTCTTCTTCGCGCTGGCGGCGCTGGCGCTGGCCGTCGGCATCCTGGCGATCGCGTTCGCTATGCGAGCGCTGCGTCGCGCGTCGACGCTCGGCGGATCGGGTACCGCGATCCGAAGCCTGGTGCTCGGGATCGCCGCGGTGTTCTTCGGTCTGGGTTCCCTCGTCTTCGGAATCATCGCAACCCTGCGGCGATAGCCCCTGGTCGCGGTGGAACCCGGCTCAGCCAGCGTCCGTTAGGTTGGGTTGTATGACCCCCGTGGCCGCTCCGACTGTTTCCCACGCGAGGGCGCCCGGCAAGATCAACGTCTTCCTGAAGGTGGGCGCGCTGCTTGAGGACGGTTACCACGATGTCGCGATCGCGTATCAGGCCGTGTCGCTGTACGAGGATGTGCGCGCATATCCGGCCGACGATTTCTCGGTGAGCGTGACCGGCAGCGTGGAGCTCTCCCGTGTGCCGCTCGACGGTTCGAACATCGCCATCAAGGCCGCGCGACTGCTCGCCCGCAAGACCGGCTACCGCGGTGGCGCGCGCCTCGAGATTGAGAAGCACGTGCCCGTCACCGGCGGAATGGGTGGTGGATCAGCGGATGCCGCGGCCACCCTGCTGGCCTGCGATGCGCTTTGGGGCACCCAGCTGCCGCGGGAGGACATGCTCGAGTTGGCAGTGCAACTGGGAGCGGACGTGCCGTTCGCATTCACCGGGGGCACCGCGATCGGAACCGGCCGCGGCGACCAGCTGAGCCCCGCGCTCGCCAAGGGGTCGTTTCAGTGGGTGCTCGTCGTGGCCGACTTCGGCCTGTCCACACCGGCCGTCTACAGCGAACTCGATAGGCATCGCGCCCGCCACTCGCAGGACATCTTCCCAGCGGATGCCGCGCCCTCCGTCGATGCGAACGTGCTGCAGGCGCTGCGTGCGGGTGATCCGCACATGCTCGCCGAGACCCTCTACAACGACCTGCAGGCGCCGGCGCTCCACCTCGAACCGTCACTCGCGGGCGTGCTCGAACTGGGTGAGGAGAACGGCGCGCTGGCGGGCATCGTGTCAGGCTCCGGGCCGACGGTTGCGTTTCTCGCCGCCGATCTCGACTCTGCCCTCGAGCTGCAGATAGCACTCAGCGCCGCGAGGCTCACGGTGGTGCGAGCGACCGGCCCCGTTCACGGTGCCAGGGTGATGAGCCCGTAGGGCGGTGGCACCGCCGGTCGGCGTCGCAACCGTTCCTTGGTAGATTTGCTACCTATGGTCATCCCCTTCTCGCTGCCGCTGATCGATGATGACGTCATCGCCGAGGTCAACGACGCACTGACCAACACGGGCTGGCTCACCACCGGCCCGAAGGTTCGCCAACTCGAGGTCGAGATCGGCGCGATCACGGGCACGCCCGTTCTGTGCGTCAACTCCTGGACCTCAGGCGCGATGCTCATGCTGCGCTGGTTCGGCGTTGGCCCGGGCGACGAGGTGATCATTCCCGCGTACACCTACAGCGCGACGGCCCTGTGCGCGATGAACCTCGGTGCAACGGTGGTGATGGTCGATGTCGACGATGACTTCACGGTCAGTGCCGAGAAGATCCGTGCAGCGGTCACCGAGCGCACCAAGGCGGTGATCCCCGTTGACATGGGTGGCTTGCCCGCCGACTACGACGCCATCCGGGCAGTGCTTGACGAGCCCGAACTGCGGGCCAAGTTCACCGCGTCCACCGAGCGCCAGGCAGCGCTGGGGCGCATCCTCGTGGTGTCCGATGCGGCGCACTCGATCGGTGCGACCTACCGGGGAACCCCGATCGGGCAGTGGGCGGATGCCACAGTCTTCTCCCTTCACTCGGTGAAGAACATAACCACCGGCGAAGGTGGCGCGATCTGCCTCGCCCTGCCCGAGCCCTTCGACAACGACGCCGAGTACGTTTTTCTTCGCGCCCTCGCCCTCAACGGACAGACCAAGAGCGCGTTCGAGAAGAACCAGCCCGGCGCATGGCGCTACGACATCATCGACCAGGGCCTGAAGGTGAACCTGCCCGATCTCGGCGCTGCCGTCGGCCTCGCGCAGATCCGCAAGTACCAGTCGACGCTGCTGCCCGAACGCAGGCGCATTTTCGCCCGGTACCAGGCGGCCTTCGCCGATTACGACTGGGCTGTTCGTCCGATTTCAGCGGATGCGGAGCGCGAGAGTTCGTGCCACCTCTACCTGCTGCGAATTGCCGGGGCCGACGAAGACCGACGTGACCGCATCATTCAGGCGATCGCCGATCGCGGCGTTGGGGTCAACGTCCACTACATCCCGATGCCACTGCTCACCCTGTTCAAGAACCTCGGGTATCGCATCGAGGACTACCCCGTCACCTATGCGCTCTATGCGAACGAGATAACCCTGCCGCTGTACAACGGTCTCACCGATGCCCAGGTCGACGAGGTGGTTGCGGCCGTCGTTGCGGCAGTGGCCGAGACGGGGGCTGCTGCGTGACCTTCTCCCTCGACGATTTCATCGCCGATCACGTGGTCGGGCGCCGCGAGAGCCTGTTCGCTGACGACCTCGCCGCCCACGATGGTGACCTCAGAGAAGCCATCGAGGGGCGCTCGGTTCTTGTGATCGGTGGCGCTGGCACGATCGGGTCGTCGTTCATCCGCGCCCTGCTGCCCTTCCGACCGTCGCGTCTGGTCGTCGTCGACCTCAACGAGAACGCACTGACTGAGCTCACGCGCGACTTGCGCAGCACCGACCACCAGTTCGTGCCGAACGACTACGTGACCTATCCGATCAGCTTCGGCGGAGCCGTCTTCGAGCGATTGTTCCGCAACGAGGGCCCGTTCGACATCGTCGCGCATTTTGCCGCCCATAAGCACGTGCGCAGCGAGAAGGATCGGTACTCGATCGAGGCGATGCTCGAGAACAATGTGATGAGCACGGTGGCGCTGCTCGACCTACTGGTTGAGGCGCCGCCGCAACACTTCTTCTGCGTGTCGACAGACAAGGCCGCGAACCCCGCCAACGTGATGGGTGCCTCGAAGAAGCTCATGGAGGAGGCGGTACTCGCCTACGCCGAAACGCTGCCAGCCGTCACTGCCCGCTTCGCCAACGTGGCCTTCTCGAACGGCAGCCTGCCGGCGGGATTCCTCGAACGAATCGCGAAGAACCAGCCCCTCTCCGCCCCGCACGATGTGCGGCGCTACTTCGTGTCACCACGCGAGAGCGGCGAACTCTGTTTGCTCGCCTGCATTCTGGGCGAGCCCGCGGACATCTTCTTCCCCCGCCTCGACGAGCCGCGCATGCTCACGTTCTCGGCGATCGCCGACGCGCTGCTGCGCGAATACGGGTACGAGCCCGACCCATGCTCCTCAGAGGATGAGGCGCGGATGAAGGCCGCAGCACGTCTGCCCGACGACCCGACCTGGCCCGTGTACTACTTCGCGTCTGAGACCTCGGGCGAGAAACCCTTCGAAGAGTTCCACACCGACGATGAGGTGGTGGACCTCGATCGCTTCGGCGCCCTTGGTGTGGTGCGCGGCAGCGCGGCCAACGACGTGGCGAGCATCCACTCCACTCTGGATGGGCTGCGCGAACTCTTCACGCGTGCCGACCTGCCCAAGGATGCGATCGTGGATGCGCTCGCGACACTGGTACCGACCTTCCGCCACGTGGAAACGGGCAAGAGCCTCGATCAGAAGATGTGACGCCCGTGACCGTGTCTCGTGCGTACAACTTTGCCAAGCGATTCTTCGACGTGCTCGCCTCCGGCGTGGCTGTCGTCATCCTGACGCCGCTGCTCTCGCCGGTCATGCTGGCGCTGCGCCTCACGGGCGAGGGCGAGGTCTTCTACCGGCAGACGCGCATCGGCTACCGCAACAGCAGGTTCGGCATCTGGAAGTTCGCGACGATGCTCAAAGACAGCCCCAACCTCGGCACCGGTAGCCTCACCGTGCGGGGCGATCCGCGGGTAACACCCGTGGGCCGCTCGCTGCGCGCGACCAAGATCAATGAAGTGCCGCAGCTGCTGAACGTGCTCACCGGACAGATGAGTTTCATTGGGCCGCGACCGCAGGTGCAGGTCGACTACGACGGATACCCGCCCCACGTTCGGGAACACATCTATGACGTGCGGCCCGGGGTCACCGGCATCGGCTCGATCGTTTTTCGCGACGAAGAGCGTCTGCTGTCGCAACCGGGCGTCGACCCACGAGCCTTCTACCGCGACAAGATCGCCCCGTACAAGGGCGAGCTGGAGATGTGGTACCTCGAACATCGGTCATTGTTGCTCGACGCACGTTTGCTTCTGCTCACCGCGTGGGTGGTGCTGCGGCCCGAATCCGAGCTCGTGTTCCGTACCTTCGGCGACCTGCCGCCGCGACCGGACTGGTTGCGTTAGTTCACGGCCAATCGAAGGTTGACCGGTCTAGCATGACGTCATGACTGGCGGTCGTGTCTCCCTGTGGTCGTCGCTTGCCGGCCTGGTTTCGGCGGTGACGACGCTGGCCGTCGCCGAGGTGATCGCTGTGTTCGTCGCACCTGCAGCCGGCCCGCTGTTCGCGGTCGGGTCGTTCGTGATCGACATCGTGCCACCGTTCGTCAAGTCAACGGTGATCGCGCTGTTCGGCACCGCGGACAAGGTGGTGCTGCTTGCGTCGCTGGGCCTGCTGGTCGCGATCCTCGCCGCACTCGCCGGCATCCTCGAGTTCCGCAAGCCGCCGTTCGGCGTGGTCCTCCTGGCGGCGGTCGGGCTCATCGCCACCGTTGCCGTCGCCACCCGCGCGGAGGCGAACCTGGCCTGGGCGATCCCCACGGTGGTCGGCGTCGTAGTCGGCATCGTGATCCTGCGACTCACCATCTCGCGACTGCACGATTGGGCCGATGCGTCGCGATCGACAGTTGCGCAGGTCACTTCCAGCCACAGTCGCGTCGCCGTGAACCGGCGCGGATTCCTCACCGTGCTGATCGGAGTGGCGGCGGCGTCCACCGTGATCGGCCTCGGCGCGAGGGCGATCAACGCCGGCACGGCGGCTGTCAACGCGGTGCGCGAGGCGCTGACGCTGCCGAAACCGGCGGTGGCGGCATCCGCTGTTCCGGCCGGTGCATCGCTCCCGGTGCCCGGCATCTCGCCGATCATCTCGAGCAACGCCGACTTCTACCGCATCGATACCGCGCTGCAGGTGCCTTCGATCGACGCGTCGACCTGGAAGCTGAAGATCACCGGCATGGTTGAGAGCGAGATCGAGATCGGTTTCGACGAACTGCTCGCGTTGCCGCTGATCGAGACCTACGCCACGCTCATGTGTGTCTCCAACGAGGTCGGCGGAAACCTCATCGGTAACGCGAAGTGGCTCGGCTACCCGATTCGGGAGCTGCTCAAAAAAGCCAAACCGACGGCCGGCGCCGACATGGTGCTCTCGTCGAGCATCGACGGCTGGACCGCCAGCAGCCCGCTCGACGTGCTGCTCGACGAACAGCGGGACGCGATCTTCGCGGTCGGCATGAACGGCGATCCGCTGCCGATCGAACATGGCTTCCCGGTGCGGATGGTCGTGCCGGGCCTCTACGGCTACGTTTCGGCGACCAAGTGGGTGGTCGCCCTCAACGTCACGCGCTTCGCCGACCAGACTGCCTACTGGACAGACCGGGGCTGGTCGGCACAGGGCCCGATCAAGACGTCATCACGCATCGACGTGCCGCGCGCGAGCACGAAGGTCGACGCCGGCACCGTGGCGATCGCGGGCGTGGCCTGGGCGCAGCACACCGGCATCGACGGCGTCGAGGTGCGCATCGACGGGGGACAATGGCAGCCCGCGAAGCTGGCCGACGCGATCTCCAAGGACACCTGGCGCCAGTGGTCCTACGAGTGGGATGCCGCCAC
>JBDUEC010000145.1:0-5774 GCA_040002655.1 Rhodoglobus sp.
GACGACGAGGCCATCCGGGTCGCCAACAACTCGGACTACGGGCTGGCGGCCGGTCTCTGGACAGGGAACCTGTCGAAGGCTCACCGGCTCTCCCGTCGACTCAAGGCCGGAACCGTCTGGGTGAACTGCTACGAAGAGGGCGACCTCACCGTGCCGTTCGGCGGGTACAAGCAGTCCGGAAACGGCCGGGACAAGTCCCGCCACGCGCTGGAGAAGTACACCGAACTGAAAACCACGTTCATCCACCTGTAGGCACGCGCCCCTGCGGCCACCTCGGTCGGCTGCAACGGCGGTCCGCCGTCGCGGGGCAAAGAGCGAGCCTCGAGACCATCACTCCGCTCCACCTCGCCCAGCAAGCAAGCAAGCGAGCGGTGCTACGAGATGACGTCGCGCAGCAGCTCCTCGTTCACCCTCTTGCGAACACTCGAGATCACGAAGCCCACGATCAGCAGCACGAACGGCAGCAGCACCAACACCCAACCGATCGGGCTCATGCTCCACGGGGTGACCGTGGGGTCGACGCCCTCGGCCGAGGTGCCGGCCAGGATCGCGAACCGCGACATGAGCAGGTACTCACCGAGCACGAGGCCGATGAGGGCCAGGATGGGCGCGATGATCGTGACGAACACGTTCTCGGTGCCCTTGTTCATGCGGAAGTAGCGGATGACCGCGATGCACACCAGGATCTCGATCAGCACGATGGCCAGCACCGCGAGTCCGCTGAACCAGCTGAACAGGGCCAGGAACGGGTCGAGCTGGAAGATCGCGAACACGATGATCACGACGCCCGCGATCACGCTGGTGAGGATCGACGCGTTGCCGGGGGCCCCGCGCTTGTTGGTCTTCGCGAGTGCTGCCGGGAGCACGCCGCCACGCGCCATAGCGAAGAAGTACCGCGACGCCGAGTTTTGGAAGGCGAGCAGGCCGGCGAACAGGCTGGAGAGAACCAGGATGCTCATGACCGTCGCGAGCCACGGGCCCACGTACTGGCTCGCGAGACTGAACAACACGGCGGCCGGGTTGACCAGGCCGTCGGAGAGTTCGAGTGTCTTGTCCACGGCCACCGAGGCGCCCATGCCGGTGACCATCGCGAACGCGGTCAGGGCGAACAGCACGGTGATCACGATGACGGCGAGGTAGGTCGCGCGGGGCACCGCACGCTTGGGGTCCTTCGACTCCTCGCCGTAGATGGCGGTCGCCTCGAAGCCGATGAACGACGCGAAGGCGAAGGCGAAGGCGATGCCGGCCGAGCCAGCCAGCCCGCCCACGAGGATCTTGTCAGGCGCGAAGGATGCGGCGAAGTTGATGCCCTCCGGTCCACCGTTGGCGAGGATCGCGATCGACGTGATGAGGAGTGACGTGAGTTCGAGGATCATGAGCACGCCGAGCACCTTGGCTCCGACATCCACACTGAGAAGCGACAACGCGGTCACGAGCACCCAGGCGATGAGCGACCACGCCCACCACGGCAGCACACCGATCTGGCCGGACGCGACGACGCCGAGGAAGCCGTAGATCGCGAGTTGCACGGCCACGTAAGCGAGGATCGAGACGAAAGCGGATGCGATGCTCGCGTGCCGGCCGAGCCCCCGCCCGATGTACGCGAAGAACGCACCCGCGTTGGTGACGCGCTGGCTCATGGCGGCGTATCCGACACTGAACAGCAGCAGGGTGATGCCGACGACGAGGTAGGCGCCGGGGGCCGCAGCGCCGTTGCCGAGCACGATCGCGACGGGGACCGCGCCGGTCATCCCGACCAGTGGTGCGGCAGCGGCCACGACGAAGAAGACTATTCCGATGACACCGAGTCGACCCTTGCGCAGGGAGCTTCCGGACGTTTCAGCGGATTCTTGGGTAAGCGCCATCTGATACTCCTCGGTGAGCGTGGGCAATCGTGCGTGTCCGAACGATTAGGTACACAATGGCGAAGCGCGGCGCTGGCGTCAAGGGCTGCGCGGTGATTCGTTCGGACACGAATCGTTCTGGGCTACACTCTCGCCCATGAGTGAACTCAACGGATTCCTGCCGCCACTGACGCCGACCGGATCCAGCAGCCTCGTGCCGAAGATGCCGTGGTACTACTCGGGCACCCTGCTGACGGTCGAGTACCTCACCGACGAGGCCAACGTGCGCGCCATCCTGCCGCCCGACATCGACCTCGCCCCGGAGCAGCCCGGCGCGGTCGCCATCATCTGGGCGGACTGGCAGAGTTGCAGCGAGGGTGGCCTCGAGCTGCTCGACCCGATCCGCGCGCAGTACCTCGAGGCCTTCGTGGTGGTGCGCTGCTCGTACCAGGGCACCGTCTACAGCCGCTGCGTTGCCATCTGGGTGACCAAGGACTTCGCTATCGGGCGCGGCTGGTTCCAGGGCTACCCGAAGAAGCTTGGCTCTGTCCACGTGACGCGACTGTTCAACCACGGCAAGGCCTCCCCGCGGCTGGAGGCCGGCGCGCAGCTGGGAGCCTCGCTCTCTGCGTACGACCACCGGCTGGCATCCGCTGTGGTGACGCTGCGCGAGCCGAGCGAGACCAACGGCTTCGTCAACGGGCACCGGATGCTGCACAACCGCTTCATGCCGTCGATCAGCCAGGGGCAGGGCCTCTCGCTCGACCAGCTGGTGTCGATGGGCAGCACGGATGCCGACCTCGGTCCCGCCTGGCGCGGCGACGCCCAGCTCACCCTGGCCGATTCACCGTGGGACGAGTTGGGCTCGCTGCTTCCGGTGGGCGAGATTCTCGGGGGCTACTACCGTGAGCTCGGCGTGACGTTCGCCGGTGGCGAGCTGATCGCGGATCGAAGTCGAGCAGTGTGAAGCACTAGCTTGGCTTGATGGATATCCAACCTCGGTCAGGAACACGGCCTCGCGTTTCGTCCGAAGGGCCGCAAAGGCAGCTCGATCAGCGAGCGCCCGCGAGCGTGTGGGGTCAGCTCGTGGCGCGCGCATTCGGTCTCGGCGGCGTCGAGGAAGGGCACAGTCAGGTCTCGCCGGTGTCATCGCGGGCACTCTTCTTTACGCACCTGGCGATCGAGCGCACTGCGGAGACGTCCCTCGCGCCAGGGGAGCGACTCGAGCCGGTTCATCTTCATGGCGTCGAGGACACTAGCGTGCACCTGTGCTTGCCATCGGCGCGAGGCCAACAACTCACCGAGCTGGGGTGGGCAGAGCCGCACCAGTACGGCGATTTCGGCACCGAGTTTCTGGTCTATGGGCCTCGAACGCCGGATGAGGTGGACGTGGTGATTTCGATTGTCGAGGAGAGCCTCACATTCGCCCGCCCAATTGTTGACACCGTACACATTGGTGTTGATACTTGACCCATGACCACCGACGAGAAGATCGCGCAGGACCTCGACATCAGCTTCACGGCCATCCTCAAAGGTGGCGTGGGGCCGCGCGCCTGGACGGTCCTAACTGTCCCCGGCTCGGGTGAAGCCCTGGGCACCCGGCGGCCAGTGAAGATCGGCGGTACGATCGACGGCGCCGAGTTCCGTGTCACGCTGTTGCCGAACGGTGATGGCACCCACATGCTGCCGATCGCGGCCGCGCTGCGGAAGTCCATCGGCAAAGAGGCGCCGGCGACCGTGGCAGTGCACATCACGCAGCGCTTCAGCTGAGGCCAGATCGCGCCGCGCCGTCGGGCTAGTAGTCCTCGATGTACTCGTCGAGCTCCCAGCGGGTGATCTCGCGGGTAGCGGGGTCGTCGACCTCGGCTTCGTAGCGCTCGATCTCGTCGCGCTTCATCATCGTGAAGACGTCGACGAAGCGGTTGCCCATTATCGTGCGGATGCGCTCGTTCGCGGACAGGGCATCCAGTGCCTCGGTGAGCGACATCGGCAGCACCTCCGCCGCCTCGTTCTCGTAGGCCCAACCCTCCGCGTCTGCCGGCACGGCCAGCTCGCGGGTGATTCCGTCGAGGCCGGCCGCGAGGATCGCCGCGATCATCACGTAGGGGTTCGCCGCGCCGTCGCCGAGGCGCAGTTCGAGGCGGGTGCCCTCGCCGCGCTCTGGCGGCACGCGCAGCATGGCGCTGCGGTTGTCGTGGCCCCAGTTGGCGCGGTACGGCGCAAGCGTGTCCGGGCCGAGGCGCTTGTAGGCGTTCACGGTCGGGTTCGTGAACGCGGCGAGTGCGTGGGCGTTCGCCAGGATGCCGGCGATCATGCGGTTCGCCGTCTCGGAGAGTTCGGCGCCCTTGCCAGCGCCGGTGCCGTGCATCAGGTTCTTGCCGGCCGAGTCCACCACTGAGAAGTGCAGGTGGAATCCGCTGCCCCCCTCGTCGCCCCACGGCTTGCCGAGGAACGTCGCGAGCTTGCCCTCGCGCGCCACGATGTCTTTCACCGCGGTCTTGAAGATGAAGGTGCGATCGGCGGCGCGCAGCGCCTCGCCGTGCCAGAGGTTGATCTCGTACTGCGACGGGCTGAACTCGTGGTTGCCGGCGAAGACGCCGATGTCCATCTGGTCGAGCATGCGCAGCAGGTGCAGGAAGGTGCCGTCGGGGTCGACCCAGGCGCCCGTCGTGTAGACGCGGCCGGTGCGGCTGATCGAGCGCTTCCAGCCGTCATCCGTGCGGTCCGCGATGTAGAACTCGAGCTCCGGCCCAACCACAGGGGTGAGCCCAAGGGCCGCGTACTGCTCGATGACGTGGCGCAGCACAGAGCGCGGCGCGACCTCACTGGATGACTCGTCCGGTTCGAAGGCATCCGCGACCACGAGTGCCACACCGGGCTCCCACGGCATCATGGTGAGCGACTCTGGATCGATGCGGGTGACCATGTCGGGTAGGCCGTTGGACATGATGTCGTTGCCGTCCAGCACGCCGCCGCGGGTGGTGGTGACCCACACGCCCTGGCAGAACGCGGTTCCCGCTTTTGCGATCCGCTCGAACTGGCTGACCAACAGGTCCTTCGAACGAGTGATACCCAGGATGTCCGCGTAGATGAGCCGCAGAACGTCGATCTCTTTCGCCTTGAGCTGCGCGGCGAGATCGGTCAGGTCGGTGCTCAACTGTGCCTCCTCGAAAATCGTTCGGCCATGAACGATTAGTGAGATACTAACCCGATGCGAGCCCTCTTCGTCCAGCACGATCACGTGAGCCCGACCGGTCCGGTGGCAGACCGACTGCGCGAACGCGGCTTCGAGGTGGACGAGATCACCGTCGTGGATGCCGCCAACTTCGGCACCCCGAACGTGCCGTACGAGTTTCCGAACCTCGACGACTACGACCTGATCGTGCCGATGGGCGCTCCCTGGGGAGCCTGGGATGACGAGGCGATCGGCAACTGGCTCCAGCCCGAGATCGCCTGGGTTCGCGACGCCATCGACAGGGACATCCCGGTACTTGGCATCTGCTTCGGCGGCCAACTGATGTCCCGCGCCCTCGGCGGAACTGTGACAAAGGCCGAGAAGGCGGAGATCGGTTGGACCGCCATTCACACCGACGACGAGTCGCTCGTGGGGCCCGGCC
The DNA here is from genome assembly GCA_040002655.1 of Rhodoglobus sp. GTDB lineage: Bacteria > Actinomycetota > Actinomycetes > Actinomycetales > Microbacteriaceae > Rhodoglobus. Next base: position 5,462 of record JBDUEC010000145.1, read on the forward strand.
CCTGGTTCGAGTTCCACTACGACCGCTGGAGCCTGCCCGAGGGTGCCGTCGAGATCGCCCGCAACTCAGTGGCCTCCCAAGCGTTCACTTACGGCCGCAGCCTCGCGGTGCAGTTCCACCCGGAGCTGACCGCGTCCACGCTCGACGGCTGGCTGCGTGAGGGCGGCGAGGAAGAGGTGCGCGCAGACAACCAGGACCCCGCGGCGCTGCTCGCCCACACCGCGGCCGAGGGTGCTGCGGCGACCGCGCGCTCCAACGCGCTCGTCGACGCGTTCCTCGAGCGGGTGGCGAAGCTGCAACCCGGTGGTTGAGG
>JBDUEC010000146.1:0-5675 GCA_040002655.1 Rhodoglobus sp.
GAGACCAGGGCGGGTGCGCGGCACCTGTTTGCGGTGAACGACGACGGTTTCGCCGCCGTGCGCTCCTACCTTGACGACTTCTGGCCCGCCAAACTGAGCGCCCTCCGCGACGCGGTCGAAGCCCGGAGGAGGGATGGCTGAGTACAGCACCTCGATCGAGATCGAGGCGACGCCAGAGGAGGTGTTCGACTATCTTGTGACCCCGGCGGGTCTCACCGCGTGGATGGGCGAGCACGCGACCCTCGAGCCGCACGCCGGCGGGGCGTTCCAGGTCGACATCGCCGGGTCGCCGATCCGTGGCCACTTCCTTGAGGTGGTGAGACCGCACCACGTAGTCGTGTCGTGGGGGCTGGCCGGCAGTTCCGAATTCGCTCCGGGAAGTTCGCGGGTGAGCTTCACCCTCAACCCGACGGCGCGCGGCACGACTGTCGACCTCGTTCACTCCGACCTTCCCGACCTTCGCGTCGCCGGCCACGTCGAGGGATGGGCGCACTTCCTGCCACGGCTGGCGCTGGCGACCCGCGGCCAAACGCTGGGCGTGGACGACTGGGTCCCGCTCCCGCTGCGTGGCACAGCCTGACTCGTTTCGCTTCGACCTAACCCCCCGAACGGGGGATACTGGAACGATGTCCACGAACGTCATCGAGACCGGCATTGGCCAGCGCGAGTGGTGGGAGGTGCTGTCCGCACGCATCCGCGAGGGGATCGCACGCCACCCCGTCGCGGCGCGACGGGTGCGCCGCACTGTGGTCATCATCCAGCTGTCCTTCATCGTGCTTGCCCTCCCCACGATGCTCCTGGTCTCGGCGACGGCGGACCAGGTCGGCTGGGTGCTCGTCGAACTCCTGCCGCTTGCCATCCTGTTCTGGCTCGCCCGCACCAAGACGATCGGCTGGAAGCTTGTCTCCGTGGTGTTTACCGCGTCGATGCTGTTTGCGCCGTTCGTGGCGACAGTCGAACTCTGGGCCGGACAGTTCTGGGGCGCATTCTCATTCAGCAACGGGATCAGCGTGGGGATCGCCGGCTTCTTCGAAGAGGCCGGCAAGCTCATCCCGCTCGCAGTGCTCGCGATTGTCGCCACCGGCCGGGTGCGCCGGTTCGCGACCGTGGACTGGATGCTCGTCGGATACGCCTGCGGAGCGGGCTTCGCGGCCACAGAGCAGGCCGCGCGGGCCACCCAGTACACCCACCCGAGCATCGGGCTCGCCCTGGCGATTGCGGATGGCGTCAACCTCGGCCCGGTGGTCTCCGTGAACCCGTTCCTGGTTGCATCGAGCGACAATGACAGCGGGCTCTCTCCGGGCCACGCGGTCTGGACCGCGTTCATCGCCGGCTCCATCGGCATCGGCATCTACCTCTGGCGCCGCTACCGCGGCACACGGGCGCGCTGGTTCGGCTGGGCGCTGCCGCTCCTGGCCGCGCACGCCGCCATCAGCGACCACATGCTCTACAACGCGAGCGGAAACGCGGAGGCCGGGGACACCTGGGGCTTCTTCGGGCTGCCGTGGACCTCGACGCTGTCCTGGTTCGCGCTGGGGCGGGGGTACGGCGTTCCGATACTCGCGTTCCTGGTGTTCCTCGTCGCGCTGGCACTCGACGTGGAACGCAGACGGGCGGCAGCGGCATCCGCTGCGCCCGGGGTCATCTACCCGGCCCGCGTGGGCGAACGCACCGCGAGAGTGCGTGCCTGGGCCGCGGCGGCCAGCGGTTTCGCAGGCATGCTGCGACGCGCCGGGGCAATCGCTGCGACAGCCTGGTTCCAGTGGTCAGCGGATGTCGTGCCGGCCCTGCAGGGCTACCGCCGCCGGGCGGGCGAGCACTGGCGCAGCGCCCAGACCCGCGGTCGCGTCGCGATCACCGCCGCCCAGTCCGCCCGCCGGGTCGCAATGCGCCGCACGGTTCCGGCCGGGAGCGCCCGGCGCTTCCGCCTGACCGCAGCAGTCGTCACCGTGGCCGGGCTGCTCGTCGCTTTCCTGGCGGGCTTGGTGATCGCGAACCTGCTCGGCAATGTGCTCTCCGACCCGAACGACGCAATCCTGCCCTGGAAGTTCATCGGAGGTCTGCTCTACGACGTGCAGGGGTGGTGGAACCACCTGCCGCTGTGGGCCCAGGGGCTCGTCACGCTCACGGCCGTCAGCCTGATCTTCCTCAGCGGCGGAACTCTCGCGGCTGGGTTCCTGTGGAGCGGCGTTGGCACCTACTCGCTCGGGCACGCCAACGACCTCTACCTGCTCGGCACCGACCCGAAGGGATCGATCAAGTACTACCTGCTCAATACCTCTCCGGGAGACATGCTGGCCGACGCGGTCGAGCTCGGGTTCACGGCGCTTCCGATCCACATCGGCCCGAAGGGCGACATCGGCGACCTGACTACCTACTTTGGCGGCGAGGTCGCCGGCGCGTACACCGACCAGTTCCGTGGTGACGGACCGTCGATCAACGACCTGCGGCTCGGGATCCGCCGGGAACTGGACGGGATCGTCAACCAGGGCTCAAGCACTCCGCCGCTCCAGACCCGCGCGCCCGGCTCCTTTGAGGCCAGTCGGCTTGACCTCCCTACGCACGACGCGGCTGGCACCCTTCCGGCGCCGCACGGGGACGAGCTCGTCGTCGGGCGACCGGATCTCAACCCGAACACGGCGTACGACGTTCCGGGCCGAGGCACCTACTACACGAACGCCGACGGCCGGGTTTCGATTGTCGTCGAGTCGCACGGCGGGTCCATCGCGCCAGACCTCGACCACGCGTCGTCGGGCGTCCTGTACGTCGAGAACAACGGGTTCGCCTACGGGCTCACCGACGATGGTGGGCTCTGGGCAACGATCGTGCGGCTGCCCGACTGACCTAGTCGTGCGCCTCGCAGCGGCGCAGCGCGAGCAGCAGCAGGGAACGCGTGACGCGGATGAGTTCGTCGAGCGCGACCTGCTCGCGTGGCGCGTGCGCGAAGCGCACATCGCCAGGGCCGTAGTGCAGGGTCGGGATTCCGCCGAGACCGGAGTAGAGCCGCAGGTCACTGCCGTACGGTGCGGCCGCCCGCGCGGGGGTGGGCCCACCGAGGTCGGTGATCGATGACGCGACTTCGTCGATCAGCGGATGCGCCGCATCCAGCCGTCCGCTGGCGAACTGCCCGCCCGGCCAGGTGACGACCGGCGGGTTGTCGGCGAGCCACGGATCGGTGCGGGCGGTCTCGGCGACCGCTCGCTCGAAGGCGGCCTTGGCGGCATCCGGACTCTCCCCCAGTTGCACGCCCATCCGGCCCTCCGCCACCAGGATGTCGGGCACGCTGCTCGACCAGTCGCCGGCGGTGATGCGTCCGATTGAGATCGCGTAGGGCAGGCGCAGGTCGCCGAACAGCGGGTCCGGCGCCGCGTTCCGCTCCGCCTCGAGCTGCAGGATGCCGCGGTGAATCGGCAGGAACGCCTCGAACGCGCTGAACCCCTCCATTCGAACGCTGCCGTGCGCCGCCCGCCCAGGCACGGTGATGGCGAAGGTGAGCGCGCCAGCATTGGCGGTGATGATCCGGCCGCTCGTGGGCTCGCTCAGCACCGCGGCGTCACCGGTGTGGCCACGCAGCATCGTTCCGAACGCGCCGAGTCCGCCATCCTCCTCGCTCACGACCGTGTGCACCGCGAACGCGCGCTCGAGCGTGACAGCGGATGCCGCGAGCGTGCGCGCGACGGCCAGGTTGGCAGCGAGGCCGGCTTTCATGTCGCACGCGCCACGCCCGTGCAGGATGCCGCCCACGATGGCTCCACTGAACGGGTCGCGGTCGACCCACTTCTCCAGGTCGCCGGTGGGAACGACGTCCACGTGCCCCTGCAGCACGAGCGCTGGCTGCCCATCGCCGACCGCTGCGACCACGCCGTACGCCTCGCTGCGATCGGCCTCCGTACCGGGAAAGCGCGGGTCGGCGCGCAGCTCGTCGAGATCGAACTTCCAGGCGTCGACGTCGAACCCGAGGCTCGCCAGCTCGGCGGCGTGGGAGTGCTGCAGCTCGGATTCCTCTGCCGTTCCTGTCACGCTCGGCACGCGCACGAGTCGGACGAGATCGTCGACGAGACGCCGCTCGTCGAGTTCTCCGAGCACGCGGGATTCGAGGTCGGACAGCGCCGTCATGCGTCAAGCATGCCATTCCGGCTGGCGCAGAGCGCTTCGCCTGTTAATCTCGGCACATGCCCTGGACCGCCGACGGACCCGACCTCGTGATCCACGGCGACAACCTGGCCGCGATCCGTGGGCTGCCCGCCGAGTCGTTCCGGCTGATCTACCTCGACCCGCCCTTCAACACCGGTCGCACCCAAACCCGCACCTCGATCACGACCGTGCGCAACCCCGACGGCGCGCGCACCGGGTTCAAGGGCCAGAACTACGACACGGTCAAAGGGATGCTGACGAAGTACGACGACACGTTCGCCCACTACTGGGAGTTTCTCGAGCCGCGCCTGGCCGAGGCGTGGCGCCTGCTCGACGACCGCGGCACGCTCTACCTGCACCTCGACTACCGGGAGTCGCACTACGCGAAGGTCGCGCTCGACGCCCTGTTCGGCCGCGACAACTTTCTCAACGAGATCGTCTGGGCCTACGACTACGGGGCACGCGCAACCCGCAAGTGGCCGGCCAAACACGACACCATCCTCGTCTACGTGAAGAACCCGAAGACCTACTACTTCGACAACGCCGCGGTCGACCGCGAGCCGTACATGGCGCCCGGCCTCGTGACCCCGGAGAAGGTCGCGCTCGGCAAGCTGCCGACGGATGTCTGGTGGCACACCATCGTGTCCCCGACGGGCCGCGAGAAGACGGGCTACGCCACGCAGAAGCCCGAGGGCGTGCTGCGCCGTATCGTGCAGGCGTCGAGCGCCCCGGGCGACTGGGTGCTGGACTTCTTCGCCGGCAGCGGTACGACCGGGGCCGTGGCATCCGCTCTCGGTCGTCGGTTCGTGCTTGTCGACCAGAACTCGGAGGCGATCGCGATCATGCGGGCTCGCCTGCCCGAAGCGACCCGATTCATCGACGACGCAGGATTGTGATGAGCCGGCAACAGGGCGCCGCTACCATCGAGCCATGAGTTCCCGTGGCGACATCGAGTGCTGGCTCACTGACATGGACGGCGTTCTCGTGCACGAGAACCATCCCGTGCCCGGCGCCTCCGAGCTGCTGCAGCAGTGGCGCGACCAGGACAAGCCGTACCTGGTGCTCACCAACAACTCGATCTTCACGCCGCGCGACCTGAGTGCGCGGCTGAGGGCCTCAGGGCTCGTCGTGCCGGAGGAGGCGATCTGGACATCCGCTCTCGCGACCGCCGACTTCCTGCACTCGCAGATTCCGGGCGGCAGCGCGTTCGTGATCGGTGAGGCCGGCATCACGACCGCCCTGCACGAGGTGGGCTTCATCATGACCGAGAGCGACCCCGACTACGTGGTCATCGGTGAGACGCGCAACTACTCGTTCGAGGCGATCACCAAGGCGATCCGCCTGATCGGTGCGGGCAGCCGCTTCATTGCGACCAATCCGGATGCCACCGGCCCGAGTGCAGAGGGACCGATGCCGGCCACCGGGGCCGTGGCCGCTCTCATCTCCAAGGCCACCGGCAAGGAACCGTACGTGGTCGGCAAGCCGAACCCGATGATGTTCCGCTCCGCCATGAACAAGATCGGCGCGCACTCCGAGAACAC
>JBDUEC010000147.1:0-5654 GCA_040002655.1 Rhodoglobus sp.
CTCACCGGAATTCTCGGACCGGATAGAAGCACAGTAGCCGGATTCTCCAACTCCTCCCGAGTGGCCGGTCGCGCCTGCCCGCGCTCCTCCACCCGCGGGAAGCCGAGATCGGGGGCGTCGGGTGCGTTGATGAAAGTGCGGAAGCGTCGCAACCGCTCCGGGTCTTTCAGGGTCGCAGCCCACTCATCCTCGTAGTTGTCGACGTGCTTCGCCATGGCGAGCTCGAGTTCGTCCCCCAGTCCCAGGGAGTCGTCGACGACCACCTCGCGAACGTGGTCGACCCCGCCAGGCAGGTCCTCCATCCAGCGCGCGGTGCGCTGCAGGCGATCGGCGGTGCGAATGTAATACATCATGTAGCGATCGATGTAGCGGATGAGCGTCTCATCATCCAGGTCCGATGCCAGCAGCTGCGCGTGCGCAGGTTGGAACCCGCCGTTGCCGCCCACATACAGGTTCCAGCCCTGGTCGGTCGCAATCACGCCGACATCCTTGCCGCGGGCCTCCGCGCACTCGCGCGCGCATCCGCTGACGCCGAACTTGAACTTGTGCGGCGCTCGCAGGCCGCGGTAGCGCAGCTCGAGGCGGATCGCCATGCTCACCGAGTCCTGCACGCCGAAGCGGCACCAGGTCGACCCGACGCAGCTCTTCACGTTGCGCAGGGCCTTGCCGTAGGCCTGCCCCGACTCGAAGCCAGCGTCGACGAGGATGCGCCAGATGTCGGGTAGCTGGTCGAGCCGAGCGCCGAACATGTCGATGCGCTGCCCGCCGGTGATCTTCGTGTACAGCCCGTAGTCGGTGGCGACCTGGGCGATCACCGCGAGTTTCGCGGGCGTGATCTCCCCACCCGGAATGCGCGGAACGACGGAGTAGCTGCCATCCTTCTGCATGTTCGCGAGGGCGCGGTCGTTGGTGTCCTGCAGCGCTCCGCGGCCGCCGTCGAGCACGTAGGAGTCGTGCTGGCTCGCGAGGATGGATGCCACGGCGGGCTTGCAGATGTCGCAGCCGCGGCCGTTCCCGAATCGCCCGATGATCTCGTCGAACGATGTGAGCCCGGTGACCCGCACCGACTCGAACAACTCCTGTCGGCTGAGTGGGAAGTGCTCGCACATGGCGTGCGACACCTGGATGCCGGCCTTCTCGAGCTCGCTCTCGAGCAGCTTCTTCACGAGGGGCACGCAGGAGCCGCACTGGGTGCCGGCGCGGGAGCACACCTTGAGGGGACCGAGTTCGGTGCAGCCCTCGTCGTGGATCGCCGAGCGCACCGATCCCGCCGAGATGTTGTTGCACGAGCAGACGAGGGCGTCGTCGGGCAGGTCGGCGCCGCCAGGGGCGACCCCGCCGGCAGCCGACAGGTAGGCGCCCGGCTCTGCGCTCAATTCCCGCCCAAGCATCGGGCGCAGGGCCGCATAGGGTTCGGCGTCGCCCACGAAGATGCCCCCGAGCAACGTGCGCGCGTCGTCGGAGACGACGAGCTTCTGGTACAGGCCGCGAGCGGGGTCGGCGTAAACGATCTCAAGGGCACCCTCGGATTCGGCCCGGGCATCCCCGAAGCTCGCAACGTCCACGCCCGAGAGCTTCAGCTTGGTGGCGTCGTCCACCGAGGTGAATTCCGCCGAGCCGCCGAGCAACCGGTCGGCCACCACCTCCGCCATGGCGTTGGCCGGGGCGACCAGGCCGGTGCAGCGCCCCTCGAAGCTGGCGACCTCACCGATCGCCCAGGCGTGCTCGTTCGAGGTGCGGCAGTCCGTTGCGATCACGATGCCGCCGCGCTCGCCGATCGTAAGGCCCGCCTGCCTGCCCAGCTCATCGCGCGGTGAGATTCCGATCGCGAAGATCACGAGGTCGACGTCGGTGCGCTGAGCGTTCGTGAAGGTGACGCCGGTGACGGTTGTACCGTCGCTCGCCACTTCAATACGCCTCGGCCGGGTGCCGAGGTGCAGGCCGATGCCCTGGCCGGAAATGATGCGACCGAGCGCCTGGCCGGCCCCCTCGTCGAGTTGTGCCGACATCAGCCAACCGCCGGAGTGCACCACGGCGGCCTGCGCCCCGAGACGGTGCAGCCCGCCGGCCGCCTCGAGCCCGAGCAGCCCCCCGCCCGCGACGAGCACGCGGGGCGCGCGTCCGAGCAGCACAGCGAGGCGCTCCACCTCGCCGACCAGGAAGTCGACGTCGTCGATGGTGCGGTAGACCCGCGCCAGTTCCGCGCCCGGGATGTCCGGCACGGGAGCGCTCGATCCGGTCGCCAGCACCACGTCGTCGTAGCCGGCCACGGCGCCGCGATCCGTGGTAACCGTCTTGGCCACGGCATCCAGCTCGATCACTCGCTCGCCGGTGCGCAGGGTCACCCGGTCGTCGCCCCAGACAGAGGGCTGCAGCGTGAGGCTCTCCGACCCGGCGAGGCGCTTGCTCAGGGCGACACGATCGTACGGTTCGTGGAACTCCTCGCCGAACACCGTCAGGCGGATGGCGCGGTCGGTGTCGCGGGCGAGGGCCGCTTCGACGAGGCGGTGGGCCGCGGGTCCGGCCCCGACGACGACGATCTCACGGGGGTGTGCGGTCGAGAACGGGGGCATGGCTGAGTCCTTTGCGCGAGGCGTGCGGTGCTGCCCACGGTAGGCGGGTGCGGTTTCGCAGCCGTTGCCCCGGTGTATCCCGAAGGTCACAAAGGCTGCACAACGCGACCGCGTCGCTGTGAGGGAGGTTTCATGCCGCGGAAACACGGGGTCACCGCCCCCGAAACATGCGGTGCATACCGTGGAAATCGCCGAAACAAACATGAGGGGCGTGATCGTGACACTCACGGACCTGCAGACCACCGCATCCACCGACGACGACACCGTGTGGGAACGCGCTTGCCGCCTGGACGAGCTCGAGCCGTCCTGGGGTGAGGCCCTGCTGATCCGCATGAAGCAGATCGCCGTGTTCCTGGTGTCCCCGTCAGAGATCTACGCCGTGAGTCACCGCGACCCCGCAACGGATGCCTTCGTGATGGCCCGCGGAATCGTCGGCTCCCGGGGCGATCAGCCGACAGTCGCATCCCCGCTGCTCAAGCACGTCTACGACCTCGGCACCGGGGAGTGCTACGCCGACTCATCGCTCTTCCTGCAGACCTACCGCACCCGTGTGGTCGGTGGCTTCGTCGAGATCGAGATCCCAGCGTGACGCTGCTGCAGGTCGGGCGGGCTCAAGTCACCAGATCGGCTCCGGCACTGGTTGCCGTTTCGCACGGAACGTCCTCCCGCGACGGGCAGCGGGCGGTAGCCGCACTGGTCGCGGCCGTGGCGTCGGCCCGGCCCGGCCTTGGCGTCGTCGGAGGTTTCGTCGACGTGCAGCAGCCGGATGTCGCATCCACTCTCGAGGCGATCGACGCCGAGCGGGCGGCCGTCGTGGTTCCCCTCCTGCTCTCCGCCGGGTACCACGTGCATGTCGATCTCGCCCGGGAACTCGACTCGCACGCCGCCCACCCCACCGCACTGACCCGCGCCCTCGGACCGGATGACCGGCTCGTCGAGATCCTGCACCGCCGGCTTCTGGAATCCGGGCTCCGACCCACCGACCGGGTCGTGCTCGCCTGCGCCGGCTCGAGCGACCCTCGGGCGGTGTCCGATTGCCACGAGATGGGCGCGCGGCTGGCTGCGCGGCTCGGCACGCCCGTGCGCGTCGGGTTCATCTCGGCGGCCACACCGCGCCTCGACGACGCGGTCGAGCTGGAGCGGGCGGCGTCATCCGGTGCCCGCGTCGTGGTGAGCACCTACCTGCTGGCGCCCGGCTACTTCACCGACCTCGCGCACGCGACCACAGCGGATATCACCACCCCACCCCTGCTGCTGGCCGACGCCGAGCCCCCTGCCGGGCTCGTCGAACTCGTGCTCGACCGGTACGCGGCGGCGGTCGCCAGCGCCTGAGCGGGATTCCCAACCCCATCACCCCGGTTGTGGAGGATGACACGCCGCAACCGTTGCCCCGCGGCCGCCTCGCGCGGCGTGCCGTCCTCCCTAACCGTCGTTCGCAGCCAGACCAGCCCGCCGGTGCGCGCTGCTCCACTCGTGCTCCCGGCGGGCAACCAGCCCGGCAACCGTGAGCTCGACCCGTTGCCACTCGTCCACGATCTGCTGGTAGCTCAGCCGGATCACGACGTATCCCAGGCGCGTGAGCGCGAGATCGCGCGCGCGATCCCTGCGAAACGCGTCGGGCGAATCATGGTGCTCGCGCCCATCGGCTTCGATGACAAGCCGATCCCCGATCACCAGGTCGACCCGCCCAACGCCCGCGATCCTCACCTGCGAGCGGATGCGCAGCCCGAGTCGCGCGAGCCGCACCCGGCACAGGGACTCGAGCCCAGACTCACTCTTCCCGTCAATCTGGCCGAGCACCGAGCCGAACCGCTTGGGCAGACCGTGCACGATCCGTCTCAGCGCGGACAGGGTGACCCGCCGCGAGTTCAGGGCGGAGTCGATGATCGTGATCGCCACCTCGCGTTCGCAGCACAACAGCACCTGCCTGATCACCGCGGTGATCGACTCGACCGGGGAGTCTCGCGCGCGCCAAGCCGATGATTGCCAGTGGACGACGCCGTTCGTCTCGTCGGGTCTGTGGCCCGCGTGTCTGGGCAGGGCCACGTGCACGGCTGGGTCCGATTCGGGTGTCCAGAGTCCGAGGTGGAGTGCTGCGGAGATGCAGGCCAGCCGACCACCCAGCCCTACGGCCCCGACGACCGCTGGCGCGGCATCCGCTTCGCAGAACCAGCCCTTGCGGATGCGGAGCAGTCGACCGCTGCGCACGGCAGAGCGGATGCTGCCCTCGGTCGCACCAGCCCGCAGCAAGGTGGCGGTGCGAGCTACCCCGCCAAGCCGGTGGATCGCCTCGATCGCAGATGTCATGACCGGAATCGTGGTCGGGACCGTCGCTGCGCGCGCCGGATGCGTGTGAACCGTGCATCCCCGTGGTCCGCGAACGGTTGTGGAGGATGACACGCCGCAATCGGTGGGGCGGGTGCCGGCGGCAAGGCGTGTCATCCTCCGTAACCGTTGGATGGGGCGGAGGGGCAGTCGGATGGGGGCGGAGGGGGCGTCGGAAGGGCAGAGGGGCCGTCGGATCGAGTGGGAGGCGTCGGATCGGGCGGGGCCCGGCGGATGGGGCGGGGGCGGGCGCGGCTTGCCGAGCGCGTGGTGCCGAGGTCAGGGCGGCCCGCACACCCGGCGGTAGTGTCGACGCATGCGCATCGACATCGTCACGATCTTCCCGGAGTTCTTCTCGGTGCTCGACGTATCGTTGCTCGGCAAGGCGCGCGCGAGCGGCCTGGTCGAACTGTGGGTGCACGACCTGCGTGACTACGCGCACGACCGGCACAGGACAGTGGATGACACGCCCTACGGCGGTGGCGCCGGCATGGTCATGAAGCCGGAGCCGTGGGGCGAGGCGCTCGACGACGTGATGGACCCGAGCACGGTGGTCGTGTTCCCCTCCCCGGCGGGTGAACCGTTCACGCAGGCGACTGCGCGCGAACTGGCCGCGGAGCAGCGCATCGTGTTCGGCTGCGGACGCTACGAGGGCATCGACCAGCGCGTGATCGACTTCGCCGGCTCGAAGGCCCGGGTGCGCGAGATCAGCCTCGGCGACTACGTGCTCAATGGGGGAGAGGTCGCGGCGATCGC
>JBDUEC010000148.1:0-5654 GCA_040002655.1 Rhodoglobus sp.
TTCACGATGAGAAAGTTGCCCGTGCCGTAGGTGTTCTTCGACTGACCCTTGTCGAAGGCGACCTGCCCGAACGTGGCGGCCTGCTGGTCACCGAGGATGCCTGCCACCGGAACCTCGCGGAGCAGGCTCGACGACGTGATGGTGCCATACACCTCGGAAGAACTGCGGATCTCGGGAAGCATCGATGCGGGCACCCCGAATTCGGCGAGGATCTTCGGGTCCCACTCGCACGAGTGCAGGTTCATGAACAGGGTGCGGCTGGCGTTGGTCACGTCAGTGGCGTGCACGCCGCCATCCACTCCGCCGGTGAGGTTCCACAACACCCAGGTGTCTGTGGTGCCGAAGGCGAGTTCGCCCCGCTCTGCGCGTTCGCGTACACCGTCGACATTCTCGAGGATCCACGCGATCTTGGTGCCCGCGAAATACGTTGCCAGCGGCAGCCCGACCGTCTTCGTGAAGCGGTTGGGGTCGCCTTTCGCGATCCGGTCGACGATCGCCTGGGTGCGAGTGTCCTGCCAGACGATGGCGTTGTAGACCGGCTCGCCGGTCGTGCGATCCCAGACGACCGTCGTCTCGCGCTGGTTCGTGATTCCCACGGCCACGATGTCGTGGCGCGTGAGGCTCGCCTTGGAGAGCGCCCGGCCGATCACCTCGCGGGTGTTGTCCCAGATTTCCTTCGGGTCGTGCTCGACCCATCCCGCCCTGGGAAAGATCTGCTCGTGCTCGAGCTGACCGGTCGAGACAACTCCGCCCGCGTGGTCGAAGATCATTGCACGCGTGCTCGTCGTGCCCTGGTCGATCGAGAGAACGTACTTCTGCGCTGGCTTCGTCATCCTTCTATCCTGCTCGCGTTACTGAGTCCACGCTGATCTCTCGCACGCTGCGATGACCGGTGAGCCCGAGAGTTAGGTCGAACTCGGCGATGATGTTGCGCAGCACGGCCTCGACCCCCGCCGCGCCGGCGACCGCCAGGCCGTAGGCGTAGGGGCGCCCGACGAGCGCTGCAGACGCCCCGAGCGCGAGCGCCTTGAAGACATCGGACCCAGAGCGGATGCCGCTGTCGAAGAGCACCGGAATGCGTCCTCCCGTCGCCTGCACGACGGCCGGCAGCGCGTCGAGGGACCCGATCGCACCGTCGACCTGCCGCCCGGCATGGTTGCTCACCACGATCCCGTCGATTCCGTGTTTGACCGCCAGGATGGCGTCATCCGGATGCTGGATGCCCTTGAGCAGGATGGGCAGGCCGGTGTGCTTACGCAGGAATACCAGGTTGTCCCAGGTGAGGGAGGACCGCGAGAATACGTCGAGGAACGTTTCAACGGCAGCCCGAGGTTCGGGGGAGCGCAATGTGCCGCCCGGGTAGTTGCGGGTCAGGTCGAACAACGTGCGAATGGTCGACGGCGTAACACGCGACTTCGCGCGGGGCAGGTTCGCGGCGATCCGCTCACGCACGAGGTCGCGGAACACCGGGTCGCTCGTGTACTGCGCGATTCCCTGGCCGTGGATGAAGGGCAGGAACGCCGCGTCGAGGTCGCGTGGTCGCCAGCCGAGCATGTGCGTGTCGAGCGTCACGACGATCGCCTGGGCGCCAGTCTTCTCCGCACGGGCGACCAGGCTTGCCACGAGGTCGTCTGAGCTGCTCCAGTACAGCTGAAACCAGTGCGGCGACGCGCCCGAGACGGCCGCGGTCTGCTCCATCGGCTTCGAGCCCTGGTTCGAGTACACGTAGGGCACGCCGAGAGCGGATGCCCCGCGCGCGACCGCGAGGTCCGCCTCCGGATGCACCAGCTCGAGCACGCCCACCGGCGCGGCGATCACGGGGGACGGGTAGCGGTGTCCGAACAGCTCGATCGAGAGGTCGCGAGCCGAGACGTCACGCAGCATTCGCGGCACAATCTGCCAGCGGTCGAGTGCCCGGCGGTTGTCGGCCGCGGTGACTTCGGCGCCGGCCGAGCCCGCTACGTAGGCCCAGGCATCCGCTGACATTGCGCGCTTGGCAGCGGCTTCGAGTGCCGCCGAGCCGACCGGAACCACGGGCTTCCTGCCGGTGGCCCCATCGCGGTAGATGGCCGACTGGGTGTCCCGGCCGAAGTTGCTGTTGCCCAGCGTCATGACGTTCCCTTGCTGTCCTGTCGGCACACTACCGGCTCGACTCAGCCCTGCACCACGCCGTCCAGGTATAGCCAGCGACCGTCGTCACGCACGAAACGGCTGGTCTCGTGCATGATGCCGGCCACGCCATCCGCTCGGAAGCGCGCCTCGAACTCCACGGTGCCGATGGAATCGAGGAGCCCGCCACCGGTGCGGGCCAGGATGTCGAGCCGATACCAGCGTTGTTCCGGGTCGAGCGGGAGCTGGGTGGGTCTGGTCGACGGATGCCACGTGGCCAGCAGGTAGTCCGCATTGCCCATGGCGAAGGCGCTGTAGCGGGATCGCATGAGTCGCTCGGCCGTCGGTGCGGTCGCTGCACCGCTGTGGAATGAACCACAGCACTCGACGTAGGGGAGTCCGCTGAGGCAGGGACACGGCGCGGACATCCGTCCATGGTGCCACGCGCGGCCTGCGAGACTCTACGCGTGAAAAGGAGCTCTCTTCTCGTCGTCGTTCTGCTGGTTGCTGCACTGGCCATCGGCAGCTGGTGGTTCACGAATCGCACCGCCCCCGCGCCGGCAGCAATGCCCACCGCAATCCCGGATGCCGCCACCGAGGCGACGATCGAGTATGTGCACGACGGGGACACGCTCTTCCTCACTGACGGTCGCAAGGTGCGCCTGCTCGACATCGACACACCGGAGATCGGTGATCACCTGGAGTGCTACGGCACCGAGGCAACTGATTTGCTGCGGCAACTCCTGCCCGAAGGCACTCATGTGTGGGTGCTGGCGGAGGTGCAGCCCCTCGACAAGTACGGCCGCTCACTGCTGCACGTGTTCACGGATGCGGGCACCCTGGTCAATCTCGTCATGGTGGAGCGCGGAGCGGCCGAATCGGTCATCCTCGCACCCAACGTGCTGTACGAATCCCAGTTCGAAGCGGCCGAGGACTCCGCGCAGTCGCTCGGCGTCGGCATGTGGTCCGCCTGCGGCTAGCTGCAACCCAGGAGTTGCGCATCGCGGGAAATAGTGCAACTCTGTAGTTGCACTATTCCCCAGAGAGGAACAGAATCATGACCATGACAACCAACCCGCCCACCGTCGTCGACATTGACGAATTCACCGTGCGGCGCACCATCCGGATCGCTGCGCCCGTCGAGAAGGTCTGGGCGGCGATCACCGTCGCCGAGCACATCGCGAGGTGGTTCCCGCAGAGCGCAGTGCTCGAGGCGGCGGCCGTCGGTGCGACCGGCGCGTTCACCTTCGACGGCTACGACACCATCCCGGTGCGCGTGGTGGAGATCGACGAGCCTCGGATGATCGCCTACCGCTGGTCGAACGACGACGCGCTTCCCGCTCACCCGCAGGCCATTGACGACGAGCACTCGTTACTCTTCCGCTTCACACTCGAACCCATCGCGGGCGGAACCCAGCTCACCGTCGTCGAGACCGGCTTCGAGACTACGAGCGACCCGACCGCGAACATGGAGGACCACCGCGCCGGATGGGACTCCGAGCTCGACGAACTCGTCGCGTACCTCGAGAGTGGCTCGTGACCACCGCCCTCGTTCCGGTGTTCGCGGCGCTCGGCGACGAAACCCGCTGGAGCATCCTGGCTGCACTCGGCGAAAGCGAGGCCTCTGCGTCCGCCCTCGCCGGGCGCCTCCCGGTAACTCGCCAGGCGATCGCCAAGCACCTTGCCGTGCTGCAAGAGGTCGGTTTGGTGGAATCGGTGCGTGTCGGTCGCGAATTGCGCTACCGCGTGCTCGGCGCGCAACTCAGCGACACCGCGCGGCGCCTCGACCAGATCGGCGCAGAGTGGGATCGCCGACTCGCCGCCATCAAGACCATTGCGGAGAGCCTGTAGCTATTTGGCGTCGGGAGACGGGGCGGCGACGGTGCGGTCTTTCTGTGCCTGCACCTCGACAAAGGTGTCGTGCGCCGTCGAGTGCATCGCCTCGTCGTAGGCGGCCATGGCCGCGCCGATCGCAGGCCCGGCCCGGCCACTACGGCGCACACGCACCGCAACCAGCGCAAGCGCGGCCATGACCACGACGATGCCGGCGATCACGATCGCGCCCACCACCAGATCACTCATTCTGGAAGTGTACGTTTGGCCGGGGCTTGTCGGCTGACGGTGGCTGTGGTGAAGATGAGGCATGGATGCGACCACGCTCGGCTGGATGCTCGATTCCGACCCGGCACTGCGCTGGCAGGTGGAACGTGACCTCGCCGGCTCGCCGCCGGAGGTCTGGCAAGCCACGAGAGCGCGCGTGGCAACCGAGGGCTTCGGGGCGCGGTTGCTCGCGCTGCAGGATCCCGACGGCCAGTGGGCGGGTGGCGCCTTCTTCCCGAAGGGATTCGACTTCGACGGACCTGAAACGGCTCCGGGCGCAGGCCAGCCGTGGACCGCGACCACCTGGTCGCTCAATTCGCTGCGGGAATGGGGGCTGGATGCCGCGACCCTCGCCGGCACCGCAGACCTGATCGCGGCCAACAGCCGTTGGGAATATGACGACCTGCCGTACTGGGGCGGCGAGGTGGATTGCTGCATCAACGCCTCCACGCTGTCCAATGGCGCGTGGCTCGGGGCGGACGTCGCCGGCATCGCGCAGTGGTTCCTGGACCACCAGATGGCCGAGGGTGGCTGGAACTGCGAGTGGGTCGAGGGATCGACCAGGGCATCGTTCCACTCCACACTCAACTCGTTGAAGGGCATCCTGTACTACGAGTCGGTGATCGGCCGCAGCCCTGCTTTACGGGAGGCACGTCGGGCGGGGGAGGAGTACCTGCTGCAGCGGCGGCTGATGCGCACGCTGTCCACGGGCGAGACGCCCGGGCCGTGGGTCACCCGGTTCGCGTACCCGTTCCGTTCCTTCTACGGAGTTCTGAATGCTGTCGACTACTTCCGGGCGGCATCCATCTTCGACGGCACGGCGGCCGATCCGCGGTTGTCCGACGCCGTAGATGCGATTCGCGCAGCCCGCCAGCCCGATGGCACCTGGCTCCAGGAGCGGCGGCATCCGGGTCGGGTGTGGTTTGAAGTGGATGTTCCACCCGGCGAGCCGTCGAAGTGGCTCACGTTCTACGCGGCCCGCGCACTCGCGTGGTGGGACGAGGTCAACCCACCGACTTCGTGATGAGTGCGCTGATCATCGCCTCGTCGGCCGCGGTCAGCTTGGTTACCGCAAAGGATGTCGGCCACATTGACCCATCGTCGATGGCCGCGACGTCGCTGAAGCCGAGGGTCGAGTACCGGGTGTTGAACTTGTCGGAGCTCTGGAAGAAGCACACGACTCTGCCGTCCTTCGCGTAAGCGGGCTGGCCGTACCAGGTTTTCGGTACGAGGCTCGGTGCCGCCGTGGTGATCAGCTCGTGAAGTCGGGTGGCGATCGCGCGATCCGCTTCGGGCATCTCAGCGATTTTCTGGAGCACGTCACGCAGATCGTCGGCCTTGCTGGCGTTGGCCTTCAGCTCCTTCGCCCGCTCCTTCATGGCGGCACGTTCTTCGCTGGTGAACCCTGTGTGCTTCGTGTCAGCAGTCTTCTTGGCGTCGTTCAC
>JBDUEC010000149.1:0-5608 GCA_040002655.1 Rhodoglobus sp.
CGCCCGGGCCAAGGCCCAGGGTGAGCGGGAGGGTCGCAATGAGTTCCTTGGAGCCGATCGTCGGCAACACATTGGCCACGGAAAGACCCTGCTCGACGCCACGGCGGCGTGCGAACCAGGCCACGATCGCCTCCCGCAGCGCCGGAGTACCCGCGGTCTGCGGGTAGGCGTGGGCGTCTGTAGCTTTCGCGAGCGCTTCACGGATCAGCTCGGGCGTCGGGTCGACCGGCGAGCCGACGGAGAGGTCGACGATTCCCTCCGGATGCGCCCGGGCACGTTCGGCGAGCGGCGCAAGTGCGTCCCAGGGGAAGTCGGGGAGAGCGAGAGGCTCGCGAGCCACTACTCGCTCGATTCGGACGCCGACCCGAGTGGCAGGGCGGCAACGAGGGGGTGATCCTTGTGGATCACGCCGACCTTCGCAGCGCCGCCGGGCGATCCAAGATCCTCGAAGAACTCGACGTTCGCCTTGTAGTAGTCGGCCCACTTGTCGGGCACGTCGTCTTCGTAGTAGATCGCCTCGACCGGGCAGACCGGTTCGCACGCGCCGCAGTCGACGCACTCATCCGGGTGGATGTAGAGCATGCGATCGCCCTCGTAGATGCAGTCGACGGGGCACTCATCGATGCACGCGCGGTCCTTGAGATCGACGCAGGGCTCTGCGATCACGTAGGTCACTTCTCGGTCGCACCTTTCGCGGCTGGATTGGTCACAATCCTACCCGGCGTGCGACGCCACGATCGCGGCCAGGCGAGCACCGCCAGCGCGATCACGACGGGCGCGAAGGTCCAGATGTAGCCCGCGGGGTTGGCGGGAACCAGGATCGATCCGCCCGCGCCCTGCAGCGACAGCACCACTACGGCTGCCACCAGTCCAACGGCCGCCAGGGCGGTGATGACTCTGCTGCCGAACACCAGGCGGAGTCCCACGAGAAGAGCGATCGAGATCGCGATCGCCGCCACAATTCCCCACGGCACCGAAATGCTCGCGACCTGCGCGGTTGCCTGGTGGATGACGGTGAGCAGTGCGCCGACGAAGAAGCCGAGCACCAGGGCGAGCGCCGAACTCGCGATCTTCGTGACCAGCCCCTGCTGCGCGAAAGCGGTGGGGTCGGGCTCATCCGAGCGAAGCACCCGGCGGAAGTTCTCAACGGTCGCGATCGGATGCCACGCCCCGTCGGCGAGCGCAAACCGATCCCCGTCCACCACCACCTGGGTCGCGTGGGCGCGGAGTGCTGCCCGCTTGCGGTCGAGCACGGGCGACACGTCCACGGCGAGGGTGGGAGGCGCTGCGGCATCCGCTTGCTGGATCTCGTAGAACGGCACGCCGAGCACGTCCGCGGCTCGTTGGGTCGCCTCGCGCGCCCGAATGTGGTCGGGATGCCCGTAGCCGCCGTGCGCGTCGTAACTCACCACGACATCCGGTTCATAGTTCGCGATCGCGGTGGCGATATCTGAGGCGACTTCGCCGAAGTCGGCCGCGGTGAGCGACCCAGCCACAACGTGCGCGATCGCCTCAGCGCCCGCAGCCGGACCGCCCGGCCCCCACTGCATTCCGGAGTCGAGGTACTGCCGCGGTGCGCGGCCCTCGAATCGTGCACGGGCCGATCCCAGGAACAGGTGGTCGGTGACGCCGAGCGCTGCGAGCGCTGCCACGAGTTCGCTCTCCCGACGGGAACCGAGCGCGGCAGGGGATGACAACTCGGCCCGGAATGCCTCCGGCACAACCTCGCCCAGCTCGCCGCGCGTGCAGGTGAGCACGCTCACCTCTGCTCCCCTGTCGACGAGGGTGGCGATCGTGCCGCCCGTGGCGATCGACTCGTCGTCTGGGTGCGCGTGCACGAACAGGATGCGCTCGAATGCGTCCGCCATCACTCACTCTCCATCTGCTGCGTTTCGCCGAGGGAAACGCACCATTGGACAGGATAAGCGCAGCCGGGTAGGGTCGACTGAGTAAGGATAGCCTTACCAACTTCCGCCGGTCGCTACCCAGCCGGCCCGCCAGGCCAAGCAGTTGAATCTGGCCAACTGGCTCACACCCGGCCAACTGACTCACAATAGGAAAGACCCGTGCTCGCCAACTTTCTGATCGGACTCCGCGAAGGCCTCGAGGCCGGGCTCATCGTCGGCATCCTCATTGCCTACCTGAACAAGCTGAAGCGCCGGGACGTGCTCCCCCGCCTCTGGGTGGGAATCGCGGCGGCGATAGTCATCTCGCTCGGGGTCGGCGCCATTCTCACCTGGGGACCCTACGGGCTGAGCTTCCAGGCCCAGGAGATCCTCGGCGGTGGGCTGTCCATCGTCGCTGTGGCACTCGTGACCTGGATGATCTTCTGGATGGCGAGGAACGCCCGCGAGCTCAAGCACGACCTCGAATCCCGGCTCGACACCGCCGTCTCCGGGATGGGCATGGGCATCGTCGTTCTCGGGTTCGTCAGCGTGGGGCGCGAGGGCGTCGAGACCGCCTTGTTCGTCTGGGCGAGCGTGCAGTCCAGCGGTTCCGCGCTCGCCGGGAGCCTGGCGGCTGTGGTCGGCATCCTGATCTCCGGCGTCATCTCCTACCTGATCTACCGCGGACTCGTGCGCATCAACCTCAGCCGCTTCTTCACCTGGACGGGGCTGTTCCTGATCCTGGTCGCCGCCGGGGTGCTCGCCTACGGCGTCGGCGACCTGCAGGAGGCAGGGGTCGTCCCGGGCATCGGGCTACACGCCTTCAGTCTGGCCGGAGCCATCCCGCCGTCGAGCTGGTACGGCACGCTGCTGGCTGGCGTGTTCAACTTCACGCCAGAGCCGACCTGGGCGCAGTTCGCCGTATGGGTCGCCTACCTCGTGGTGGTTACCTTCTTCTTCCTGCGCCAGGCGCTTGCGCCCAAGAAATCCATCGTTCGGCCGATCGACACTGCCGTCGCCGCCGAGCGCCACGCCTGACCCCGTCCACAGCACACCGACACCAGGAGCACAACCATGCCCGAAACTGTTCATAAGCACCGCCGCCTACTGACCGCCGCCGCCGTAGCGGGGGTGCTCGCCCTCGCATTGGCCGGATGCGTCCCCAACAACGCGCAGGGCGCGACCGCTCTCACCGTGGCCGTCACCGATGACTCGTGCGTGGTTTCCGCGGCCACCGCCGCCGCCGGCCCAATCACTTTCGCCGTGACGAACACCGGAACCGACGTGAACGAGTTCGAGATCCTTGCCGAGGACAAGCTGCGCATCGTCGGCGAGAAGGAGAACGTCACGCCCGACCAGACCGTCTCATTCGTGGTGCAGCTGGAGCCCGGCACCTACTACACGGCCTGCAAGTTCCAGCAGGTCGGGGCTCCCATGGGCATCGCCGAGTTCACCGTGACCGGCGCGGCCAGCGCCATCTCCGCCGACCAGCAGGCTCTCTCTGACCAGGCCGTCGCCAACTACATCTCCTACGTGAAGTCCCAGGTCGCCGAGCTCATCCCCAACGTGAAGGCGCTCACCGATGCGTACGCGGCAGGCGATGACGACACCGCCCGATCACTGTTCGCGACGGCCCGCGTGTCCTACGAGCGCATCGAGCCAACTGCGGAGGCGTTCGGTGACCTCGACCCGAAGATCGACTACCGCGAAGTCGACGCTGCGGCAGAGGGACTCGACTGGACCGGCTTCCACCGGATCGAGAAGGACCTCTGGCCGCCGGCAGCCGATGCCCTGAACTCGGATGGCACATCCGCTCTGCTCGACTGGCAGCCGTCCACCCCCTCGGAGCGGGCCGGGTACGCCCAGGGTCTCGTCGACGACGTGCAGAGCCTGGCTGACCTCGTCAATGCGAAGGACTTCAGCGTGAGCCTCGCCGACATCAGCAATGGCGCGATCGGCCTTCTCGACGAGGTCGCCGCGAGCAAGATCACCGGTGAGGAGGACTGGTGGTCGCACACCGACCTCTACGACTTCCTCGCCAACGTGCAGGGCGCAGAGGTCGCGTTCGGCAACGTGCGCGACATCGCGGAGAGCAAGGGAACGGAGGGCAAGGCACTCGTCACCGAGATCGATGCCGAATTCACGAAACTCACCGCCCTTCTCGGCACCTACGGCACGATCGAGACTGGCTTCGTCGGCTACGACACCGTCACAGATGCGCAGCGCAAAGAGTTGTCAGACCAGGTGAACGCGCTCGCCGAACCCCTCTCCAAGCTCACCCACACCGTGCTCGGCGTCGCCGAGTAGCCCACCGAATAGCCAGTGAGCGCAGGAATACGATGGCAACGATGACCGAGACACCCGAACCGGACGAGACCGAGAACGCCACGAGCGGCGGCCTCTCCCGACGCGGGCTGCTCGGGCTCGCCGGGGCGGGCGCTGCCGGTTTGGCACTCGGCGGTGCTGGGGGCGCGGCCATCGCGGTCACCGCGGGAACGGCGAGCAACCCAGGGGTTTCCACCGTGTACCCGTTCTTCGGCGAGCACCAGTCCGGTATCACCACCCCGGCACAGGATCGCCTGCATTTCGCCGCGTACGACATGGCCGACGGCGCAACTCGCGCTGACCTCATCGAGCTGCTGCAGGACTGGACGTACGCGGCCGAGCGGATGACGCGCGGCCTCGACGTGAGCGAAACGGGAGCGGTGGGCGGCTCTCCTCTCGCGCCCGCCGATGACACTGGTGAGGCGCTCGGGCTACCGGCCAGCGGACTCACCATCACGTTCGGATTCGGGCCGACCCTGTTCACGACCTCCGACGGCACCGACCGGTTCGGAATCGCGGCGAAGCAGCCCGCGCTCCTGACTACCCTCCCGCGGTTCTCCGGGGATGCCCTGCAGCCCGCGTCCGGTGGGGGCGACCTCAGCATCCAGGCCTGCGCCGACGACCCGCAGGTTGCCGTGCACGCGATCCGCAACCTGTCACGCATCGCGTTCGGGCGGGCGAGCATCCGCTGGTCACAACTCGGCTTCGGGCGCACGTCGTCCACGTCGACGACCCAGGTGACCCCGCGCAACCTGTTCGGCTTCAAAGACGGCACCGCCAACGTGAAGGCCGAGGATCGCACCACAGTCAACGAGCAGGTCTGGGTGAACAGTGCCGACGAACCGGCGTGGTTACTGGGCGGCAGCTACCTGGTGACGCGCAAGATCCGCATGATCATCGAATCCTGGGATCGCACCCAGCTTCAGGAGCAGGAACGCGTGATCGGCCGCAGCAAAGGTGCGGGTGCTCCGCTCTCCGGGGGTGAGGAGTTCAGCAAGCTCGACTTCGGGGCGACGGATGCGGGCGGCAAGAAGCTCATCGACACCGATGCCCACGTGCGTCTCGCGCACCCGAAACAGAACAATGGGGCGCAGCTTCTGCGCCGTGGCTACAACTTCGTTGACGGCAACGACGCGCTCGGGCGACTGGACGCTGGCCTATTCTTCATCTCGTTCCAGCGCTCACCGCAGCAGTTCATCGACGTGCAGCGCACGCTCGCCAAGGATGCCCTCAACGAGTACATCAAGCACGTGGGGTCTGCGATCTTCGCTGTGCCACCCGGCGCGAAGCACGGCAGCTACGTCGGGGCCACGCTCTTCGCGTAGCCCCGACGGCTGCTACTTCTGGGTCGCGGTGACCGTGTAGTTGGCGACCGTGCCGTTGTCCTTGTCGGATGC
>JBDUEC010000150.1:0-5572 GCA_040002655.1 Rhodoglobus sp.
TCGAGAGCGAGCGCCTGCGGTTGGAGGCGTACCAGAAACTGTCGACGGCATCCGCCCCGACGGCTGCGGACGACGCGATCGACAACGTGCTCGAGGAGCTCACCGACCGCTACGGGGACCCACCGCCACAGGTGCAGATGCTGGTTGCGGTTTCGCGCCTGCGCCGCACCGCCCAGAAGGCGGGCCTCAGCGAAGTCGTGGTGATGGGAGGCAACCTGCGTGTTGCCCCAGCCCCGCTGCCCGACTCGCTTCAGGTGCGCCTGCAGCGGATGTACCCGGGCTCCCGTTTCTTCGCCCAGACCAACGTGATCAGCGTGCCCCTTCCGGTCGAACCGACCGATACCGAGTTGGTCACGTGGGTGAGCACCCTGCTCGGGAACCTGTTCCCGGCTCCCGTGCCGGTGGATGCGGGCGAGGCCGCCTCGTAGCGGCTCTGAGAACCGTGACGGTTAGCCGGAGCTCATTCGGAAGGGGCGGCCACGCCTCCAAGCGTTCCCGCTCAACAGGACACTTCCGGGGGGTCCTGTTGAGTGGGAGTCTGCGTGGGAAGGCGTGCGAGCGGGGGTGAACAACTCCGGCGGGTGCCAGCGCCGGCAAGACGCGCTGGCGGCCACCACCGCCGGGGGAGTACAACAGCACTATGCGCGACTCCGACTCGGTGTTCTCTGGATCCGTTCCCCAGCGCTATGAGCAGCTCATGGTTCCGATGCTGTTCGGGCCGTACGCAGAGGACCTCGCGCGACGCGTCGCGGCGCTGCATCCGTCGAGCGTGTTGGAGACCGCTGCCGGTACGGGCGTGGTGACGCGCGAACTCGGCCTGCTGCTTCCCGTCGACGTGCGGCTGGTCGCCACCGACCTCAACCAGGGAATGCTCGATGTGGCGGAGCAGCTCGGCGTGCAGCATCCGGTCAGCTGGCAGCAGGCGGATGCGCTCGACCTGCCGTTCGACGATGAGTCGTTCGATGTGGTGGTCTGCCAGTTCGGTGTCATGTTCTTCCCGGATCGGGCGCGCGGGTTCGCCGAAGCCCTGCGCGTGCTGCGGCCGGGTGGGTGGTTCCTGTTCAACGCCTGGGACAGCATCGAGCACAGCGAATTCGAGTACATCGTGCAGCAGGCGATGGTCGAGCTGTTTCCCGACGACCCCCCACTGTTCCTGGAGCGCACCCCGCACGGCTATCACGATGTGGCAGTCATTCGGGCTGACCTCGCTTTCGCGGGGTTCCTCGGCGAGGTGCGGGTCGAGTCGCTCACCAAGCGCACCAGAGCAGCGGATGCCAGGGCCGCCGCGGGTGCGCTCACCGAGGGCTCCCCGCTCCGGGCCGAGATCGAGCAGCGATCTCCCGACGGACTGGCGGCCGCAACTGCCGCGGCCACCGAGGCGATCGCGGCGCGCTTCGGCGACGGCCCGGTCGAAGGGCAGATGCGCGCTCACGTGGTGGCGGCGCAGAAGAACTGACGCGCGGGAATGACGGGGGTAACCGGCAGACTTGGATTCACCATGACCACAACCGACGTCGGCTTCCGCTCCGAGCGCGGGCCCATCCTCATCTCCCTGATGGTCACGACCGGCCTGGTGGCCATCGACGCGACGGTGCTCGCTACCGCGGTGCCCACCATCGTCAAAGACCTCGGCGACTTCACGCTGTTCCCGTGGCTGTTCTCGGTGTACCTGCTCGCCCAGGCGGTGACCGTGCCGATCTATGCGAAGCTCTCGGACGTCGTGGGGCGCAAGCCCATCATCCTGATCGGCATCGCCCTCTTCCTGCTCGGCTCGATCCTGTGTGGGTTCGCCTGGAGCATGCCGGCCCTCATCGCGTTCCGCGTGGTGCAGGGGCTCGGCGCCGGAGCGGTGCAGCCGATGTCCATCACCATCGTGGGCGACATCTACACGATTGCGGAGCGCGCCCGCACCCAGGGCTACCTCGCGAGTGTGTGGGGCGTGGCATCCGTAGTTGGTCCGACCCTCGGCGGCCTGTTCTCGCAGTTCGGCATCTGGCGCGGGGTGTTCTTCGTCAATGTTCCGCTGTGCATCATCGCCGGGTGGATGCTCATCCGCTTCTTCACCGAGAAGGTCGAGAAGCGATCGCACAAGGTCGACTACCTCGGGGCGATTCTGCTCACGGTCGCGCTCACCCTCACCATTCTCGCCGTGCTTGAGGGCGGCCAGGCCTGGGCCTGGAACTCCCCGCAGAGCATCGGGGCTTTCGCGCTGGGCGGGCTCGTGCTCGTCGCGTTCGTCTTCGCCGAGCGACGGGCCGCCGAACCGATCCTGCCGCTCTGGGTGTTCTCCCGACGCCTGCTGCTCACGACCACCCTGGTCGGCTTCGCTATCGGCGCGATCCTGATCGGCCTCACGTCGTACGTGCCCACCTACCTCGAGGGGTCGCTGAATGTCGCCCCGCTCGCCGCGGGTCTTGCGCTTGCAGCGCTCACGCTCGGGTGGCCAATCTCAGCGGCATTCTCCGGCCGGTTCTACCTGCGTATCGGATTCAGGAACACCACCCTCATCGGCGTCGCAGTGGTACTGCTCGGCACAGCCATCCTCGCGGCGTTCGCCCGCACGCCATCCGTGGCGATCGTCGCGGTGAGTTGCTTCGTGATCGGCCTCGGTATGGGGCTCGCCGCAGTACCGAGCCTGATCGCGGCCCAGTCGAGCGTCGGATGGAACGAGCGCGGCGTCGTGACCGGAACCAACCTGTTCGCCCGGTCGATCGGAAGCGCCGTGGGCGTGGCGATCTTCGGCGCCCTCGCGAACGCGATCTTCGCCGCCACCCCGAACGGGGAGCATGATCCCGCGGTCGTCGTGACCGCGTCCGCGACCGTGTTCATCGCGGTGGTGATCGCCGTGGTGCTCATGATCGTGGCAGCACTGAGCGTGCCGAAGACGCCGGTCGCCGTTGCTGTCAGTCCTGGCGAGGCATCCGACGCGGCATCCGCTCAAAGCGTGTAGAACGGCAGTATGGCCCGCACCTCTCGTCGTCGCAACCAGGAAGACCAACTCACCGTTAAGCAGTACCTGAGGGCAGCGAAGGAGATCGCGAGCCTCACCTGGCAGACGGTGCCCGGCACGATCATCCTGCAGATCGCCGGCGCGATCATCACTGCCGTGCTGCCGATCGTCACCACCTACTTCGCCGCGCTCACCACCACGGAACTGGGCGCGGCCTTCGCCGGTGATAAGACGGCTGGCGGCCGCGCGATCGAGTACGTGCTGATCACCGCGGGGCTCGGCCTGCTGATGACGGCCTGGCGCAGCCTGCAGCAGTACGTGCAGCGGCTGATGAAGTACGCGCTCGACGCCAAGGTGAGCGACATCATGTACGAGCGGTTCCTCTCGCTCGAGTTCTGGCGCTACGACGACAAGGCCACGATCGACACCTACGACAGGGCGCAGCGATTCTCGCTGTTCTACTCGCAGGCGTTCAACGCCCTCGCGCAGATGTTCTCGCAGGTGATCACGCTCGTCGCGAGCATCATCGCGCTGCTGCTGGTCGGCTGGTGGCTGGCCGCGATCCTGGTGGTCGCGATCATCCCCGGCGTCTACCTGCAGTTCCGCCTGAGTCGCGCCCAGATCGAACACTGGAACGGCACCGTCGACACGCGCAGGAGCAAGGGCACGATCGAGCGGCAGCTGTTCCAGCCGGAGCACATCGCCGAACTGCGCCTGTACGGCATGGTGCGGCACCTGCTCGACCTGCGCCAGCGGCTGCGCGACAAGGATGAGAAGCAGCGCATCCTGTTCGAGCGCAAGTACATCCTGTGGCGTCTCGGTGCGGACGTGATCGAGCTCGCGGCGCAGGTCGGCACCCTGATCTGGATCACGCTGCAGATCATCGCCCAGCAGCAGCCGATCGGGCAGTTCCTGTACGTGCAGCAGATCGTGAGTCGCGCACTGAGTGCCATGGACAGTTTCGTCACCGGCCTGAGCTCGATGGACCAGAACCTGGCCAACCTCTTCGACTACCAGGAGTTCATGGGGCTGGACACCCGGCGCGGCGGCGACCTCGAGCTGGATGCGCCGCCGGCGGTGCTGCGGGTCGAGCACGTGAGTTTCCACTACCCGAACTCCGAGCGGCTGGTGCTCCAGGACATCAGCCTCGCCATCGAGAAGGGCAAGCGGGTGGCGATCGTCGGCGAGAACGGCGCGGGCAAGTCCACACTGATCAAGCTGATCAGTGGGCTGTACGCTCCGACATCCGGGCGGGTCACCCTGGATGGCGTCGACCTGCGCGACTACTCGCTCGACTCCTGGCACAAGCAGTTGGCCGTGCTGCAGCAGGACTACCTGAGCTACGGGTTCGCGACCGCGCGTGAGAACGTCTACTTCGGCAAGGTGACGAAGGACTTCGACCAGGCCAGGTTCGACGCCGCGATCGACAAGGCCGAGGCGCGCGACTTCATCCAGCAGCTGCCGCACGGTGCAGACAACTACGTGTCGCCCTGGATGGCGCACCCCGACGGCACCAGCGGCGTGGATCTCTCTGGCGGACAGTGGCAGCGGATGGCGCTGGCACGCAACTTCTACCGGGATGCGCCGATCATCATCCTCGACGAGCCCACCTCGGCGATCGACGCGCTGGCGGAGTCGCGCATCTTCAACCACCTGTTCGCAGACAAGGGCCAGACGCTCATCATCATCAGCCACCGCCTGACCACGATCGAGCGAGCGGATGTCATCTACATGCTGAAAGGCGGAAAGCTGGTCGAGCAGGGCACCAGCAAGGAGCTCGTCGCGCTCAAGGGCGAGTTCTACACGATGTTCGAGTCGCAGATCTGACATACCGCTGGTTGAGGCGGCGAAGCCGGTCTCGAAACCAGGTCGCGTGGGCTGATTTCGAGACCGTCGCTGCGCTCCGCCTCAATCAGCGGAGCGTCTGGATCGCCTCGGTGCGCTCGTCTTCGGTGAAGCCCTTCTTGGCGCTCTTGCGCACGTCGGTCACGTAGCGGCCGATCGAGGTCGTCAGAGCGTCGACATTGGCCGCCGCGGGCGCGTAGGTCATCGCGCTGTCTGCCGCGAAGCCGAGGGCCGCGCTGGTGAGCACGGCGTCCTGGTTGGCGCCGAGGTAGACGAAGTCCCAGTTGTAGACGTCGGTCTGGTGCTTCACGATCTCGCGCACGGCATCCGCTGTGTACTCCTTGCTCGCGTTCTCCTTGCCGTCGGTGACCACCACGACCTGCACGACGCCGGGGCGCTTCTCCTCGGCCATTGCCTCCAGCACCTGGCCGTAGTTGCTCACCGCGACGCCGATGGCGTCGTAGAGCGCGGTCGACCCGCGCGGCACCAGCTTGATCTTCACCCTCGCCGGGTCGCCCAGTGAGACCTGCTGCTCGATCTCCTCATCGAAGGTGACGATGTCGACGGTGAGTTTGCCGGGCTCTGCGGCCTGGGTGGCGAGCATCGTCGTGAGCCCGCCCACCATGTCGTCACGGATGCGGGCCATCGAGCCGCTGCGGTCGATGACGAGCAGCATCCCGGTGTAGTTGGGGTCGGTCATGGAATGGCGACTTCCTCTTCGTTGGCGTCGGTGCGCAGTGGCTGCTCGTCGATCTCGGTCGCCGCCTGCTCGAACTG
>JBDUEC010000151.1:0-5493 GCA_040002655.1 Rhodoglobus sp.
CCTACGCGGGCGCCGGCCCCGAACTGGCTCGCACTACCAGGCGGGTGGGCACGAGCACGCTCGACGCGGTGTGGCTGCCCTCCTCGATCTCCTTGACCAGTTCGCGCACGCCGTGCTTGCCGACATCTTCGAAGCTCTGGTGCACTGTGGTCAGCGGCGGCCAGAAGCTGCTGGATGCCTGCATGTCATCGAACCCGACCACGCTGACCCGGCCGGGCACCGCCACACCGCGTTCGTGGAGGGCGCGCAGCACACCGAGGGCCATCTCGTCGTTGGCCGCGAAGATCGCCGTCGCCTCGCCATCGGCGGCGAGCTGGAGCCCGGCGCGGTAGCCCGACTCCGCTGACCAGTCCCCCACCACGACGGGCGGCACGACCCGCCCCTTCGCCTCGAGGGTCTCCCGCCAGGACTCGAGCCGGCGTTCGGCCGAGTACGAACCCCTCGGCCCGGAGATGTGCCAGACCGTGGCGTGGCCGTGGTCGAGCAGGTGCTCCGTCGCGAGTCGGGCACCCTCGGCCTGGTCGGTGTCCACGACCGGGTACTGGTAGCGGGCGCTGGAGTCAACGACCACAACGGGCAGACCGACCGGCAGTTCGACATCCGCTTCGTCGAGCAGGTGCGCCTCGATGATGATGATGACGCCGTCTACCGCCTGTTCGCTCAGGCGGCTGAACGCGATCGACACCTCGCCCTGCGTCGGGCGCTGCACGGGAATGAGGGTGATTGAGTAACCGGCCGCGGCCGCGGCCACGGCGATCGAGTCGAGGGTGCGCATGTTGCCGAACGAGGAGAGCGTGAACATAATCACGCCGATGTTCTTGAACTGCCCGGAGCGCAGTGCCCGCGCGGCACTGTTGGGTCGATAGCCGAGCTTCTGCATTGCCGCCAGCACTCGGTTACGCGTCTCGTCGTCAACGTTGGTGCGCCCCGTGGACACGCGGGAGACGGTCTGGCCCGAGACGCCGGCCTCGCGCGCCACGTCGGCCATCGACGGAACACGGCGGCGGCTCGCGGCCGAGCCCACCTCGGTGTCGGGCAACGTCATGTCTGCATCCTTGCGTGTGTTTACGTCAACATGTTAGTGTCACGGCGAAGCATGTTTACGTGAACATGCCGATGACTGCCGAAAGAACGAGATGACGACGATGTCCACAAGGCCAGCGGATGCCCCCGGCCGGCCCCGCAAGGACCGGCGCGACTGGCGCGGGTGGGCCTTCGTTGGCCCGTTCGGAGCCGTGTTCGCTCTCGTCTTCATCACCCCGGTCGCCTACGCGATCTACCTGAGCCTGTTCCGCCAGCAGCTCGTGGGTGGCAACGCCTTCGTCGGTCTCTCCAACTACCTGCAGGTAATCACCGACGGGCAGTTCTGGGAGGCGTTCCTGCGGGTGCTGCTGTTCCTGGTCATCCAGGTTCCGGTCATGCTCGCGCTCGCCCTCTGCGCTGCGCTCGCGATCGATAGCGCCCGGCTGCACGCGGCGGGATTCTTCCGCATCGTGCTCTTCCTTCCGTATGCGGTGCCCGCGGTCGTCGCGGTTCTCATGTGGGGCTTCATCTACGGCAACAATTTCGGGCTCACCGCCGACCTGAACCACCTCATCGGCTTCGACCTGATCACGCCGTTCGCCCGCAACTGGATCCTGTCGTCGATCGGCAACATCGTCACGTGGGAGTTCGTCGGCTACAACATGCTGATCTTCTACTCGGCACTGCGCACGGTTCCCACCGACATCTACGAGGCCGCTGACCTCGACGGCGCCGGGCCGTTCCGAGTGATCACGGGAATCAAGCTGCCCGCGCTGCGTGGGGCGATTGTGATTGCGACGATCTTCTCGATCATCGGAAGCTTCCAGCTCTTCAACGAGCCGAACATCCTGAAGCCGCTGGCCCCCAACATCATCACCACCTACTTCACGCCGAACATGTACGCGTACAACCTGTCCTTCGCCGGGCAGCAGTACAACTACTCGGCCACCGTCGCGATCGTCATGGGCGTCATCACCGCGGTGATCGCCTACGTCGTGCAACTGCGCGGCTCGAGAACGGATGAACGATGACCAGGATCGTCACCTCGAGCAAGCGCTTCAGCTCGATGAAGCCGCGCAAGTCTGTTCCGCTCACCATCATCATGACCGTGTTCGTGATCTACTCGCTGCTGCCTTTGGTCTGGCTGGTCATCAACGCGACGAAGACCCAGCGCGACCTCTCGACGAGCTTCGGGCTCCTGTTCGGCGGCCACTTCGCCCTCGTGCAGAACGTCATCGACACCCTGACCTACCGCGACGGCATCTTCCTGCGCTGGTTCGGCAACACCCTGCTCTACGTCGTGGTGGGGGCGGGCGGCGCCACCCTGCTCGCCACGATCGCCGGGTACGGGCTGGCCAAGTACCGGTTCCCGGGCCGGCGAGCGGTCTTCGCCGTGGTGCTCGGTGCGATTGCGATTCCGGGCACGGCGCTTGCGGTGCCCACGTTCCTGCTGTTCAGCCAGCTCGGGCTCACCAACACGCCCTGGGCGATCATCATCCCCTCGCTCATCAGTCCGTTCGGCCTCTACCTGATCTGGGTCTACGCCATCGATTCGGTGCCGACCGAGCTGCTCGAAGCCGCCCGAATGGATGGCGCCGGCGAGTTCCGCACGTTCTTCACCATCTCCATCAAGCTGCTTGCACCCGGCATCGTGACGGTGCTGCTGTTCACGGTGGTCGCGACCTGGAACAACTACTTCCTGCCGCTGATCATGCTCAGCGACCCGGCCTGGTATCCGCTCACGGTCGGCCTCAGCCAGTGGAACGCCCAGGCCACGGGAGTCGCGGCCGAGCCAATCTACAACCTGGTGCTCACCGGATCGGTGATCACCATCATCCCCATCGTCGTCGCTTTTCTCGCGCTGCAGCGGTTCTGGCAGTCCGGGCTGAGCGCCGGAAGCGTCAAGCAGTGAATGAGAGGCACGTGCTTGCGATCTCCCCACCTCTCGTCCGAAGCGTCCTGCATCGGATACCCGTTTACAAAGAAGTGAAAGGAACAGCATGACCATCATGCGAAACAGGTCCGCGATCCGGCGGATCGCGGCGACAGTGCTCGCCGGGGCCCTGCTCACCGGTGGCCTCGCGGCTTGCGCCACCACCGGCGGCGGCGGCGACAGCTCCTCGAGTACCGACCTCGACGCAGCCCTCAAGGCGGGTGGAACCATCACCTACTGGAGCTGGACCCCCTCGGCCGAGGCGCAGGTCGCGGCCTTCGAGAAGGCCTACCCGAACGTCACCGTCAAGCTCGTGAACGCCGGCACCGGCAACGACGAGTACACCAAGCTGCAGAACGCGATCAAGGCGGGCTCCGGCGCTCCGGATGTCGCCCAGATCGAGTACTTCGCGCTGCCGCAGTTTGCGCTCTCCGACTCGCTGCTCGACCTCACGCCGTACGGCCTGGACTCGCTCAAGGGCGATTACACCGCCTCGACCTGGGGTTCCGTCGCGATCGACGGCAAGCTCTACGGTCTTCCCCAGGACTCCGGGCCCATGGCCCTGTTCTACAACAAGGCGGTCTTCGACCAGTTCGGTCTCACCGTTCCAACCACCTGGGACGAGTACATCGCCGACGCCAAGACCCTGCACGCGGCAGACCCGACGAAGTTCATCGCGTCTGACACCGGTGACGCGGGCTTCACCACGAGCATGATCTGGCAGGCCGGCGGTCACCCGTTCGACGTGAACGGAACCAACGTCACCGTCAACCTGGCCGACAAGGGCAGCGCGAAGTGGGCTGACACCTGGAACCAGCTGGTCGATGGCGGCCTGCTTTCCACCATTCCCGGCTGGAGCGACGATTGGTTCAAGGGCCTCGGCAACGGCACCATCGCGACTCTGGTCACGGGAGCCTGGATGCCCGGCGTGCTCGAGTCGAGCGTGCCCGACGCATCCGGAAACTGGCGCGTCGCACCGATCCCGACCTACGACGGCAAGGCGACTACCGCCGAGAACGGCGGCGGCGGGCAGTCGGTCGTCAAACAGAGCAAGAACCCGGCCCTCGCTGCGGCGTTCCTGCGCTGGCTGAACAACGACCCGGAGAGCATCAAGACCTTCCTCGCCAACGGCGGTTTCCCGTCGACCACGGCAGAGCTCAAGTCGGATGACTTCGTCAACCAGGAGCCGGAGTACTTCGGCGGCCAGAAGATCAACGAGGTTCTGACGCAGGCGGCTGCCGACGTCACCCCCGGGTGGTCCTACCTGCCCTTCCAGGTCTACGCGAACAGCATCTTCGGCGACACGGTCGGCCAGTCGTACGCGACGGTCGGAGACCTGAACAAGGGCCTCGCCGACTGGCAGAAGAAGCTGGTCGAGTACGGCAACCAGCAGGGCTTCACCGTCAAGGGCTAGTCCGCAACACCGATCACTACGCCAGTGCGGGCCGGGCAACGTCCGGCCCGCACTGCGTCCCCACCAGCCAGCACACAGACACAGGGGCACACATGGCCGAGTTCACCATCGGCGACCGGGACTTCCTGCTCGACGGAGAGCCGCACCAGATCATCTCGGGCGCGCTGCACTACTTCCGCGTGCATCCCGACCAGTGGGCCGACCGCATCCACAAGGCACGCCTGATGGGCCTGAACACCATCGAGACCTACGTGGCGTGGAACGCCCACTCACCCAAGCGCGGCGAGTTCGTGACCGAGGGCGGCCTCGACCTCGGGCGATTCCTTTCGCTCGTGCAGGCCGAGGGAATGCACGCGATCGTGCGCCCCGGCCCCTACATCTGCGCCGAATGGGACAACGGCGGCTTTCCGGCCTGGCTGTTGCGGACCCCGGATGTCACCCTCCGCAGTTCGAACGCGGCGTACCTCGACGCCGTGACCGAGTACCTCGAGCAGGTGTATCGCATCGTCGCGCCGCACCAGGTCTCGCTCGGCGGACCGGTGATCCTCGTGCAGATCGAGAACGAGTACGGCGCGTACGGCAACGACCAGTCCTACCTGGCCGAACTTGTGCGCATCACACGCGACGCGGGCATCACCGTTCCTCTCAACACCGTGGACCAGCCCACGCGGCAGATGCTCGCCGACGGCAGCCTGCTCGGGGTGCATCTCACCGCATCCTTCGGCTCCCGCTCCGCGGAGCGGTTCGCAACACTGCGCGAGGCGCAGCCCACGGGCCCGCTGATGTGCATGGAGTTCTGGAACGGCTGGTTCGACAGCTGGGGCACTCACCACCACACGACCTCGGTGGAGCAATCAGCGAACGACCTGGAGACGATCCTGGCCGCCGGCGGTTCGGTCAACCTGTACATGTTCCACGGCGGCACCAACTTCGGCCTCACCAACGGGGCCAACGACAAGGGCCGGTACCTGCCGATCACAACCTCCTACGACTACGACGCTCCCCTCGACGAAGCCGGCAATCCCACCGCCAAGTACTTCGCGTTCCGCGAAGTCATCGCCCGCTATGTACCGGTGCCCGACGAGCTGCCCGCCGCGGGGCGGCCCGCGCCCAGCCTCGAGGT